>CAZQBV010000028.1:0-28808 GCA_964592125.1 uncultured Christensenella sp. | reverse complement strand
GCCCAAGGACGAAGGGCCGCCGGATCCATTTGTCACCATAGGCCATGCGAATTCTTCTACAGCAGTTTTTATGCTTTTTGCCATTTTATCTCCATTTTCGCAACGGGCAAGTCACAAAAACTGCCCCAACAATGACAAAGAGCGGGACTTCCCACTCTCAGTAAAATCAAGCTTCTATTCTTCTAAAATTATATCATAGAAAAAAACAGTTGGCAAGCGTTTTCTGCGTATAATCCCCCATATAACACCAAATTCAAGTGTTTGAGAAGAATTCACTCAGCCCCATACCCGAGGTACCATTATTTCTTAGATAAATCCAGCTTATTTTCTTTGCCTTGCATCAGGCGGGAAATATTCTCCCTATGGCTAACAATTCCCATTACTGCAATAAGTAGCACTGCTATTTGCCAGTAAATATTACCATTGGATAGAACAATTGCAGCAATTGCACTGGCAATTAGGCCAATAATAGAGCCAATACTCATAATTTTGGTTATCGCCACCAAAATCACACAGCCCGTAAAAATAACAATGGTGGGAATGGGCTGTATTACCAACAGCACACCAGTGGTTGCAGCAATTCCCTTCCCCCCCTTAAATTTAAGATACACGGAAAAGTTGTGCCCAAACACCACCAACACACTGGCTAGGTACATGCCCAGCTCTCCGCCCAGCCATAAGCCAATCATCGCGGAAAGCACACCCTTCAGCACATCACACACCAGCGTCAGAATTCCCATCTTCCAGCCATAGTTGCGCAATGCATTTGTGGTGCCCACATTTCCGCTTCCCTTTTGCCTTATGTCCTCGCCCTTAATTGCCTTTGTAAATATGTATGAAAACGGTATGGAACCCAACAAATATGCAATTACCGCAATTAAAATGTAAATGACAATAGCAACCCCATTTATCACTAATTCATCTCCCCCTTCTCTTCTTCACGTTGTCTCACCAATATTCTAATGGGAGTGCCCGTAAAGTCAAATGTTTTCCGAATAAAATTCTCCAAGTATCGTTTGTATGAAAAATGAAGCAATGTCGCGTCATTCACAAACAATACAAAGGTTGGCGGTGCTGCCGCAACCTGCGTTACATAGTAAATTTTTAGCCTGCGCCCCTTGTCGGAGGGCGGCTCTACTGCCAAGATAGCATCACGCAAGCAGTCGTTTAATATCCCCGTTTTTATGCGCTTGTGGTTGTTTTCATATGCTTCGTGTATCAAATCAAACAATTTTTCCACACGCTGCCCCGTCTTTGCAGAAATATAGATGGTGCGCGCATATGGCATAAAGGCCAAATCTGCCCTTATCTTATGGTTGTAGTCTTCTATCGTAAAGGTATCTTTTTCCACCGCATCCCACTTGTTTATCGCAATTACCACAGGCTTGCCCTCATCTGTTACAAATCCGGCCACTTTCACATCCTGTTCTGTAATGCCTTCTTCCGCGTCTATCAGCACCACAGCAACATCAGCACGCCGCACGGCTCCCAGTGCACGTATCACACTGTAGCGTTCTATGGATTTATCCTCTATGCGCGCCTTCCTGCGCATGCCCGCTGTGTCTATAATGGTGTACTTTCTGCCATCTCTCTCAAATTCGGAATCTATAGCGTCCCTCGTGGTACCGGGAATATCACTCACAATCGTACGATCATAACCTAGTATCTTATTTGCCAAGGAAGATTTTCCTACGTTTGGCCTTCCCACCAAGGCAATTTTCAGCGTGTCATCCTCTTCGTCTGCATCATGCCCCTCTATATTGCGCAGTATCTCATCCAAAAGATCGCCAATGCCCAGCCCCTGTTCGGATGAAATCCCCATCACTTCACCCAAGCCTAGCTCGTAAAAATCATACAGGTTATCTTCATCGCTTTTATTGTCTACCTTGTTTACCACAACAATAACAGGCTTTTCAGATTTACGCAGCATTTTGGCCACTTCATAGTCCTCTGCTGTAATTCCAGTTTTCCCATCCACAAAAAACAGAATCAGTTCTGCCGATTCTATGGCCAGCTCTGCCTGCAACCGCATTTGTTTTAATATGACATCCTCAGTCACGGTATCTATACCGCCAGTGTCAATCAATGTAAATTCCCTGCCCAGCCATTCTGCATCTGCAAAAATACGGTCACGCGTAACGCCCGGCGTATCCTCTATAATGGCCAACCGTGTTCCTGTAATTCTGTTAAAAAATGTAGATTTGCCCACATTCGGGCGTCCCACAATTGCTACCAACGGCTTTGCCATGTTTCAATCTCCCTTTTCTATCAGCCTCTCCACAAGGCAGTATCCATCCACGTCCACTATTTCGCACGCAACGCCCAGCGTCATCGCCAGTTCTTCCAGTGTCACATCATCCAGCATGCAGGAGGTGTTTTCCCGAAAGCAGCAGCGTGGCAACAACAGCACATCGGCTTCCAGCTTTCCCTGCAGCTGGGCAATCACATCCCTGCCAGTCAACAGCCCTGCCACTGTAACACTTTCTCCAAAAAATGCATTTTGCACCCGGTGCACTTCCATCCTCACGCCAAAGGCTACTTGTAGTTCCGCCGCTATCTCTAGCATATAAGGGTAAAAATCCACTCCCGTTATAGTAGCATACCTTTGTTTTTTTGCTGGCACAGTTGCATACGCTTGTATTGCATCGCTTACCTCACGCCTTATCTTGGCCACCAAACCCACGCCATTTTCAATCTGGGGAAATTCCTCGTATTCCTCAAATGTTGGCAACGAAAGCCCCGCACGAATATACAGTTCATCCGAAGCGAAGGCAAAGCTTGTTCCCTGTTCCCCCATGCTCTTTTTTTGTAGTGCTGTTATCCGCTCTATTGCATCTTGCGCACAACTTTGCGACACCGGCTGCAAGGGCTCCAGACCTTCACGATACTTGGTTAGTCCCACAGGTACCACTGCCACACTTTGCACCCCCGGGTACAATGCATACAGGTCTTGCAGTGTTTGCTGCAAGATATCGCCATCGTTGAAACCCTCACACAGCACTATTTGCATATGCAGGGTAATGCCACCCTCCACCAAAGTGCACAGCCGTTCAAAGGACACCCTCGCCCTTTCCGTACCCAGCAGTTTAACCCGCACCTCATCATCACTTGCATGAACAGAGCAATAAAGGGGCGATATTTTCTGTTCCAGTATCCTATCCATCTCTCCATCGGATAGGTTAGTAAGTGTGATATAGTTGCCCATCAAAAAGGACAGCCGCCAGTCGTCATCCTTCACATACAGCGTTTTGCGCAATCCCTTAGGCATTTGGTTCACAAAGCAAAACAAGCAGTTGTTGCGGCACACCCTTTTGGCTCCCAGCCCATCCCGCTCAAAGGTAAGGCCAATATCCTGATAGGGTTGTTTTTCTATCTCTGCTTCATACGCATTGCCATCGCCATCCCTCAGCAACAGCAACAGCTCTTCTTCTGCCATATAATAGGCGTAATCTATGCAGTCACGAACAGGTCTGTTATTGATACACAGCAATGTTTCCCCTGCCAGTATACCCAGCTCCTGTGCTATGCTTTCCTTCGCAACTGTTTTTATCATCAATCCATCGTTCATACTGCAACGTATTATACAGGAAAAGATTGCTGTTGGCAAACAGAAACCGGCTCCCCTAGGAGAGCCGGCGTTGTGCATACTATTTCACAGTGCAGCCGTACTATTTGTACAGCGGGAATGCTTTGCAAAGCTCCACCACTTTGCCCTTTACCTGCTGTGCCGCTTCTTCGCCCTTGTCTATCATTTCTGCAATCAGGCTGGCAATGGTTTGCATTTCGGCTTCCTTCATGCCACGCGTGGTTACAGAAGGTGTACCAATGCGAATGCCACTGGTTACAAAAGGACTCAGCGTTTCAAAGGGAATGGTGTTCTTGTTTACGGTAATATTTGCCGTATCCAGAACCGCTTCCACTTCCTTGCCGGTTTTGTCTTTAGTGCCCAAGTCCACCAGCATCAGGTGGTTGTCTGTACCGCCGGAAACCAATCTTAGGCCGTTATCTACAAGCGCCTTGGCAAGCGCAGCCGCATTGGTTACAACTTGTTTCTGATATACTTTAAATTCGGGTTCCAGTGCTTCCTTGAAGGAAACCGCCTTAGCCGCAATTACATGCATCAGTGGCCCACCCTGTGTGCCGGGGAAAATGCCCTTATCCACATCTTTTGCAAATTCTTCGGAAGTTAATATCATACCACCACGCGGTCCACGCAGGGTTTTATGTGTTGTGGTTGTGGTAAAGTGCGCGTGGGGCACTGGGTTGGGGTGCAGCCCTGCCGCCACCAGCCCCGCAATATGTGCCATATCCACCAATAAATAAGCTCCACATGCATCAGCAATTTCACGAAAACGCTTGAAATCCAGCGTGCGTGGGTATGCACTGGCACCCGCCACAATCATTTGCGGTTTATTTTCCATTGCCAAATCATACAGCACGTCATAATCAATTTTTTCATCGGATTGCTTTACACCATAGGGAATGATGTTGAAATATTTACCGGAAATATTCACCGGACTTCCGTGGGTTAAATGCCCGCCATGTGAAAGATTCATGCCCAGTATTTTATCCCCTGGTTTCAGCATAGCAAAATACACCGCCGTGTTGGCCTGCGCACCAGAATGCGGCTGCACATTGGCGTGTTCTGCGCCAAACAATTGCTTTGCACGGTCACGTGCCAAATTTTCTACCTCATCTACATGCACGCAACCGCCATAATAACGTTTGCCGGGGTAACCCTCCGCATATTTATTCGTTAGTGGAGAGCCCATGGCCTGCATCACTGCCTCGGAAACAAAGTTTTCCGAAGCAATCAGCTCCAAGTTGTTCTCCTGTCGATCCAGCTCGCGCATCATTGCCGCATAAACCTCCGGATCGGTCTGTTTTACACTGGGAAAATCAAGCATAATAAACTCCTTTCAAATTGCACTCTAAAATTTTATGATAGTTTTACAATATCAAACATGATATATCTTGTCAAAATTCGCAATGGCAAACTGCGCAGCATTTTGCTCCGCTTCCTTTTTAGAGGAACCCACACCCTCGCAAATTACATCCGCCCCCACAATCAACCTCACATAAAATGTTGTATTATGTGGCGGACCTTCTTGCCTGCTTACAAGATAGTTAATGTCCCGTTTCACCGTTTTTTGCACCATTTCTTGCAATTGAGATTTATAGTCACTGGCATTTCCACCAGACATCGCTCGTTTTACAGCGTTGAAAAAAAGGCCATTCACAATGGTTTGTGCCGCGTAATATCCGCCATCCAAATACACCGCGCCTATCACAGCTTCCATTACATTTTCCAGTATAGAAGATTTGTCTCGCCCACCAGACTGTTCTTCCCCTTTTCCCAAATGAATATACTGCCCCAAATGTATTTCCCGCGCAATATGTACCAATGATTTCGCGCACACAATCTCTGCACGCTTTTGTGTTAGGCTTCCCTCTGAAATATCACTCATTTGCCTGAAAAGCGAGTCGCTAATAATCAACTCCAGAACCGCATCACCCAAGAATTCCAAACGCTCGTAGTTATAGTTTTTTCCACAGGACGGGTGGGTCAGCGCCGTAGTAATCAGTTCTTCATTTTCAAACTCATACCCAATACAGCTTTCCAACTCCTTGTACAGCTCTTCACTCAATTCATATTCTCCTCAATGTATGTCACAACATCTTGCACTGTTTGTAAATTAGGCATCTCTTCATCGGGTATATCAATATCAAATTCATGCTCTACAATCACAATATATTCAATCATATCCAGCGATTCAATATGCAAGTCTTCCTGTAGATTCGTTTCCATCGTAATATCGTCTTTTTCAATATTTAGTTGCTGTGCGATAATATCACAAACTTTTTCAAAAACCATACTTCTCACCTGTTCCGTTTTTATTCATCCGTTTTGCTTTCCTGATATGCAGAAATTTCATCTTTTATTTCCTGTACCACATTTCCCTGCAAAAACTTCCTTGCTGCTCGTATAGAACTATACATAGCCTTTTCATCGGAACTTCCGTGGGCTTTCATCACGCCACCCCTTAGCCCCAGAAGCAAAGAACCGCCATATTCCTTGTAGTCCATCTTTTTTTTCAAATTTCCAAAGGCATTCTTCATAAAAATATAGCCGAATTTCGCCTTGCCGCTCTCCATAATATAGCCCTTCAACATACCCAGTATGGTTTTGGCGCTACCTTCCAGAAATTTCAGCACAATGTTTCCGGTAAAGCCATCGCATACCAACACATCAAAATTGCCGCTCAGCAAATCTCGTCCCTCCGCATTCCCCACAAAGTTGATGGGCGCGTCCTGCAAAAGCTGGTATGCAGCTTTGGTCAGCTCATTGCCTTTTTCTGCTTCGCCACCGTTGTTTATCAGCCCCACCTTAGGTGCGCTTATACCAAATACTTTGTTCATATATATACTGCCCATAATGCCAAATTGATTCAAGTACTGTGGTTTGCAATCTACATTCGCACCACAGTCTATCAGCAGCACCTGCCCTGTCATACTAGGCAAAACCGGTGCCAGCGCAGGGCGTTTTATTCCCTCCAAGCGCTTTACTATCAAGGTAGCACCAGCTACCAGCGCACCTGTAGAACCTGCAGATATCAGCATAGCATCTGGCGTTTCCCCCAGAAGCTTCATAGCCACCACCATAGAGGAATCTTTTTTTTCCTTAATTGCTTTTACAGGGGAATCATCCATTTCTATTATTTGGGTGGTGTGTACAATTGTTAGGCGTTCCTGAGGATATTGGTTTCCTGCCAGCACTTGTTCAATTGCCTGCTTGTCGCCAGTCAACGTAATAGAAATATCATCAAACTCAGCCAAAGCCAATAAGCTTCCCTGCACCACAGAAACTGGCGCATGATCTCCGCCCATTGCATCTATAATAATATTCATAAAAACCCCCGCCAATTTTTGCTATTTTTACAGCCACAAGCATGCAGTGTAATTTGCATAGCAATACCAGTATATATAATTCACCCGGCAATTTCAATTGCTTCTATTGCAGTTTCAAAAATAAAAAGAATCGTTTTGTTATTTTTCTATTACTTTTAGTATTAGAATTTTATGGATGCACTTTTAGAAAAATAGAAAAGTATGTTTTCTTGGCGAGCCAAATAAAAGAATATCCAACACTCTTTGTGCTGTTATATTCATTTGTGCAATTACCCAAATGGATAGCTGCACACGCATTTGTGCCTGTATTAGGTTTGTCATCTCTTCCGCCATATCCGCATCTCGAATGCGACTTTCTGCTTCACTTAAATTAAGCGCCTGATTTTTCAAATTGTTCAGTTTATAGTCCAGTCTGTTTTGCATAGCTCCCAGTGTGGTGCGTGCATCAATTGCTTTTTCCTGGGCATGTTTCACTGCTGTAATTGCTCTGCCCGCCGCATCCTGATCATTTAGGTTCACACTGTCCAACCCCAGCGAACGTGTATTTAACACGGGAATGTTAATCGCAAGTTGCTCTCCCTCCAGCGCACCTGTTTGTATGCGATGGGATATATAACCCACACCCGCGCGGGAGGAAGAAGGCATAAAGCCCACTTCTGCTGTACCATCCATTGTAACAAAGGAGCCGTTGCGCTTCGCGCCCGAAAACCCCAGCCCATCCATAATCTGAGATATGCCATCTCCTTTCTTATAAAAATATCTATGTTCACTTACTTCACCATTTTCCGCAGTTATTTTTAGGCGAATTTCATCTCCATCCACCAATTTGAAAGGGTTTATTTCCAATATCGATACTTTTTTCACCGTGCCATCTGCCAAGGTTCTCTGTTCATGCGCAATGTGAAGCCCCACTGTTTGTGCGCTGGCCATAGATCCATCGTCCAGCAAAGAGATGTTATTAAAATGAGAGCTGCCTGAAATGTCATTTATCTCCCGCTTCAGCTGTTCGAACTCTTTCGCTGCCTGCTTGCGATCAAAGTCCGACAGTGTACCCGTGGCGGCTTGCACTGCCAGCTCATTCATGCGCTGCAATATTTCATTGATAGATGCAACAGCACCCTCGGCAGTTTGAATCAGTGAACGTGCATCCTGCACATTTTGAGCGGCACGGTTCAGCCCCCGTATCTGCGCACGCATCTTTTCGGAAATGGCAAGCCCTGCAGCATCATCTGCAGCGCGGTTTATTCTAAACCCGGTGCTAAGGCGCTCCATAGCCCGTGCAACCATCGCCAAGTTGTTTGTATAGTGGCGGTGTGCCGTCATCGCCGCTATGTTGTTCGCAATCCTCATTTTCTATCATCCTAAATCTTTACGACTATCTTTTTTGGTGCAATCCCATAGCACACCATCCAGTCATTTCGTTTCTATTAAAAATATCGTGAAAGACCACACGATCTTAATACACGCTCAAATCGTCAAAAACCCGCAGCAAAAGCTACAAAATGCGCTGGACACAAAAAATTTACAAGTCTGTAGCCCTTCTATACTATGTTTCAACAAAACAAGAGCCAGTCAGTTTTACACTAACCAGCTCTTTATACAAAAACAATTGATATAGAATCCTTCTTGTAAATCCGCTTTATTCAGATTTCTTGCTTGCCCCACCAAACATATTGGAGAAAAAGTCGCCGATTCCTTGGAAGAATCCACCAACCGATTCAAAGAAGCCCTTTGCACCGGAACTAATGTTCTCTCCCGTTTGTGCCAGTTTCACAAAAG
The DNA here is from genome assembly GCA_964592125.1 of uncultured Christensenella sp. Taxonomy (GTDB): domain Bacteria; phylum Bacillota; class Clostridia; order Christensenellales; family Christensenellaceae; genus UBA5399. The sequence goes on along the minus strand of CAZQBV010000028.1, from coordinate 20,120 downwards.
TATCTGGGTCAATCCCTAGGTCGTTCATCTTTTTTATCAACTCCAATATTTGCTCTATCTGGGCTTCTGTCAGTTCCGCATTGTACTCCGCAGCGGTATCTACAATCAGCGTGCGAATCTCGTCATCGCTCATATTTTTGGTTTGTGCCAGCTTTGCTTTCAGTTCATTAATAAACTCAGGAGATGCCTCACCCAGAACATCCTGCAAATCGCCCGTTACCACCAATTCCTCTGCCGCTACTTCTTTTACATTCTCATCCAAAAGCTTGCCCGTTATATCTTCGTATGCTCTATATATGCCTGTAAGAGCACCCGTTCCCGAAACCGGCTTGTGGGCTGCCACAATTACTTTAGCGTTTGTAATACCAGCCGTGGCCAGCGCATTTTTGTACATCTCCTCAGTTACCCAGTTAATGTTATAGGTTTCCAAATCTATCCCGCCGCTATCGCGTGTCTCTATATATGTGCAGGATAAAGCGACATTGCCTATCTTTTCCTCCGGTACCAGACCTGCCAAATACTTGCGTTCCTCTGCATTGGTTACCTGTATTTCGGGCACATCGCCTCTATTAATTCTAAAGAAACCATATACCGTTTTTATTTGCTCTTCCGTATTGTCCGCACCTATCGTAACGCGCGAAGCATTTGTAGCAGCAAACGCAGGGAATGCCACCATTGTTACCATAAAGCATATGATAAGAATTGCCGAAATCAGTTTTTTATTCATTTTATGCACCTTTCCTTCTCGTTCTTTTAAATCTCTACAGATTTTTTATTATTGCACATACTGTTGTTTTACGCAACTCTTGCTTTCCAACATACACTATGCCAACAACATTTTCTGCATTTTCTATGGGTTTGACGCAATGCATTTCAGTTTCGTTCCATACTGTTTTTTACCGTTCTTGCAAATTGCCTCCACTGGTTGTTATACACTGAATATAACACGCCCAATTTTTATAAATTGAAAAGATCCGAAAACCCTTGGGCTTTCGGATCTTTTTGCATTGCTCCTACACTTCTAAGCGTCTTGCTATTTCGTCTTCCAGCATCATATCCTTCACCTTCATTAGGCGGGCAAGGCTGCTTCGTTCGCTTTCGTCCAGCTTCATTGCTATAAAGCGTATTGTATCTTCATAGTTGGGAATCATCACATGTTCCAAAGCATTCACGCGCCTGCGCGTTTTTTCTATTTCTGTAGCAATCAGCTGTATCGCCTTCTCCAGCTCTGCCAAGCGCAGTAAGTTGGGCAAGGATTTCTCCAGTTTCGAGATTGCTTCATCCAAATCACCACTGGTAAACGCGTATCCATAGGAGTAAATATCCTCCTTGTTGGTTGCCTTGTATTCCACCTCGTACTTAGGTACATTCACGCTCATCACGTTTTTGGGCATAATACTAAGCTGTACATCTTGCTTGGGCAGCATCAGTGCAGAAGTCAATATTTCACTTTGCATCACAGAGTTTGCAATGGTGAAGCTATTATTTGCTTCCGTCAGTTGCTGTTCCACATTTTCGCGCAACCTTCTACTTTCCCGCACCAAATCCAAAAACTGGCGCATCAGCTCATCACGCTTATCTTTCAGTAGTCTATGACCTTTTCTGGCAACCATCAGAGCTTTTTTCAGCCTTGTCAGTTCCATTCTTGTGGGATTAACTGCCAACAATGCCACTGTGGCTCACCTCACTTTTTGTCATAATATTCGTCTAGGAATTCACTCTTCACACGCTTCAGTTCAGATCTGGGTAGTATTCTAAGCAATTCCCAGCCAAGATCCAGCGTTTCTTCTATGCTGCGCTCCACCGCAAAGCCCTGCGACACATAACGTGTCTCAAACTCATCTGCAAATTTTGCATACAGCTTATCAATATCAGTCAGTGCTGCTTCACCCAATATTACCATCAGCTCCTTGGCCTCTTTGCCACGGGCGTAGGCCGCAAACAACTGATTCATCGTATTTGCATGATCCGCACGCGTTTTTCCTGCACCAATTCCCTTGTCTTTCAGGCGCGATAGCGAAGGCAACACATCTATTGGCGGCTGTACATTTTTTCTATATAACTGGCGCGAAAGGATAATTTGTCCCTCTGTGATATAGCCTGTCAAATCGGGAATTGGATGTGTTTTGTCATCCTCTGGCATAGTCAGTATGGGAATCATAGTAATACTGCCATCATGCCCTTCCAGCCTGCCTGCACGTTCATACATTGTCGCAAGGTCTGTATAAAGATACCCAGGGTAACCCCTGCGTCCCGGCACTTCCTTACGTGCAGCAGATACTTCGCGCAGTGCATCCGCATAGTTGGTAATGTCGGTTAGAATAACCAACACATGCATGCCCAAATCAAATGCCAAATATTCCGCAGCCGTCAGTGCCATACGCGGTGTAGAAATACGCTCTATCGCAGGGTCATTTGCCAAATTGATAAACAACACTGTGCGTTCCATAGCGCCCGTACGTGTAAAATCTTCTATAAAGAAGTTCGCTTCCTCGAATGTAATACCCAATGCTGCAAATACAACCGCAAAGTTTTCGTCTGTACCACGCACCTTCGCCTGCCTTGCTATTTGCGCCGCTAGGTTGGCATGTGGCAAGCCACTTCCCGAAAAGATAGGCAATTTCTGCCCACGCACCAAAGTGTTTAGGCCATCTATTGCGCTTACCCCTGTTTGTATAAATTCTTCTGGGTACGACCGTGCCGTTGGGTTCATAGGCAGTCCATTTATGTCCATACGCTTTGTGGGAATAATCTCTGCGCCATCATCTATGGGTTTGCCCATACCATCAAACACGCGGCCAAGCATATCCTCCGATACGCCAAGCTCTATACTGTGCCCCAAAAAGCGCACTTTGCTATTTTCCCGATTGATGCCCGCACTGTTCTCAAACAACTGCACCAAAGCATTCGTTCCATCTATTTCCAACACACGACACCGGCGAATTTCACCATCTGCCAGCTCAATTTCACCCAGTTCATTAAAGGCAACATCCACAACATCTTGCACCAGAACCAGCGGACCTGCGACCTCCTGAATTGTACGATATTCTCTTGGCATCACATTTCCTCCTCTGTTTTCAGCCCAGACATTTCAGAATTCATCTGTGCCAATATACTTTCATATTCTGCCTGCACTTCGTCTTCCATCACATACTTAATCCTACCAATTCGCTCCCGAACAGGCAATGCGGAAAGTGCATCTATATTCGCTCCATTTTCCAGCGCCTTTCCACCCAAATCGTAAAAGGCCAGTACCAGGCGCAATATAGTGTGCTGTTTTGTAAGCGACGAATAGGTATCCACCTCGTGGAAAGCATCCTGATGCAGATAATCCTCGCGAATGGAGCGCGCAACCTCCAGTTTCAAGCGGTCTGTACTGGAAAGAGCATCCATACCCACCAGCTTCACAATTTCATCCAGCTCAGCTTCTTCCTGTAGCAATTTTGTTACACGGTTTTTCAGCCGAGTCCAATCCTTCGAAACGTTGTTGTCCAACCAAGGACCCAATGTATCCAAATACAGCGAATAACTTGTTAGCCAGTTGATAGCCGGGAAGTGACGTGCATAAGCCAATGCCGAATCCAAACCCCAGAACACTTTTACAATGCGCAGTGTTGCCTGAGAAACCGGCTCTGAAATATCACCACCGGGAGGTGAAACCGCCCCAATAATAGTAAGAGAACCGTTTCTATCATCCGAGCCCAATGTTTTAATTACACCGGCACGCTCGTAAAAGCTTGCAAGTCGGCTGCCCAGATAAGCGGGATAGCCTTCCTCACCAGGCATTTCTTCCAAACGACCGGACATCTCACGCAAAGCTTCTGCCCAGCGTGATGTAGAATCTGCAAGTAGCGCCACACTGTAGCCCATATCACGGAAATACTCTGCAATGGTAACACCCGTGTACACAGAGGCTTCACGTGCTGCCACCGGCATATCTGAAGTGTTGGCTATCAACACAGTTCTTTCCATCAAGGTTTTTCCTGTTTTAGGATCCTTAATATGCGGGAATTCATTCAGCACATCTGTCATTTCGTTGCCACGCTCTCCGCAGCCCACATAAACCACAATTTCTGCATTCATCCACTTGGCCAGCTGATGCTGTACAACCGTTTTACCACTGCCAAAAGGCCCCGGAACCGCTGCCACACCGCCACGTGCAATGGGGAATAATGTATCAATTGTACGCTGACCAGTTACCATTGGCTCCATAGGCGGCAGTTTCTTTTTATAAGGGCGACCGCGGCGCACAGGCCACTTTTGCGCCATTTTCAGTTCTTCCAAAGAACCATCCGCTTTTTTTATTTTTCCAATGGCTTCCAATACGGTAAATTCGCCTGCGTTCAGCTCTACCAGTTCACCTTCCACACCGGGCGGAACCATAATTTTATGTACCACCACTTCCGTTTCCTGCACTGTACCCAGTATATCGCCACCAATTACCTGTGCACCTATTTGAGCTGTGGGTTCAAACTTCCACTTTTTCTCGTAATTCAATGCCGGTACATCTATACCGCGCTCCAAATTAGTGCCGATTTTGGCTTTAATCGCATCCAAAGGCCGTTGAATTCCATCGTATATGCTGCCAACCAGCCCCGGCCCTAGTTCCACACCCAACGGGCTTCCTGTGGAAACCACTTCCTCGCCAGGCCCCAGACCGGATGTTTCCTCGTATACCTGTATAGAGGCTTCATCGCCATGCATTTCAATAATTTCGCCAACCAGCTTATGTTTACTTACACGGGCAACATCGTACATATCTGCATCGCGCATTCCACTGGCAATCACCAAAGGGCCCGATACTTTTTTTATCACCCCAGTACTATTTTTCATATTCGCTCTCCCATCTTGTAGCATTGCACGATTTCCCTTCAAGTGGTTTTAACGCTATGTGTCAGCAATCAAAACCTTCTCTTGCAGCAAACCGGGCACTATTTTCCATCGTTGAATATAATATCCGATCCAACTGCCTGCTTCACATAATTTCGTATGGTTCCTAGGCCAAAACCGCTGGAACCTGCAAAGGAAGGTATTGGCACCACTGCCGGCACCATTTTCGTTTCGTACCTGCTGTATTCTTCCGGCATCTGTTCTAAAATCTGCTCTGTTACATATATAATGCCATATTCGTCATTGTCCAGTTCCCGAATTTTCTTTTTCGCTTCATCCACTGCATCTACAGGAAATATATCCATTCCCAGTGCAGAAAAACCGCAAATGCTGTCGTAATCACCAATCACGCCTATCCTATACATACATATCACGCAGCCTTTCTTTCAAAGTATTCTTGGGAACGCCATTTAATAACCCATAAAGCACAATACGAACAGCCTGCAGTTCAGATTTTTTCCCAAACAGGTATGCAACCAGCGGTTCAAAACCAAAGCAGGCATTTTTTGCAGATTTCACATACTCCATCAGCTGGTTATCTGTCCATTTTTCAAACTCGCTAATAGACTTGTTCGCAGCTTCCACTGCATCATCATATCCTTGTTCCGAAAACACGCCCAAAACTGCTGCTTCATCTTGTGCCGCAGCCGCCAACAACGCATCCCCTCCTATTTCATCTGTTTTAAGAAAGGCTTCCTGCAAGAAGTGAATGTCTTTTTTATCCCGGGCGCTGCGCAGTGCTGTTTTCATATTGGTAAGCTGGGACCAAAGTTCCACCCAACCAATCAGAAAACGATTTTTTGCCTTTTGTGCCGTTGCACGCATTGTGGCAAAAGCCGCTTTGTCCAGTATCATTTCTGCACGCTGTCCATCGCTTGTACGTGCCAACACTTCGTAGGCCTGCATTGCAGGCAACTGTAACAATACAGGCATCTCTTCCAGATCTTTTTCGGAAACAGCCTTGTAAATAAGCTGCGGTTCCACCGTGCAAGGGTACATCATAAGATGCTCCCACTCCTCGCCGCCAAAAACCGCTTTCATAATCGTTTTCAGATTGGAAAAATCATTTTGATACAGCAACACATCTATGGGCGCGCCCTTAGGGCAAGCCTCTCTAATTTCCTGCCACGATTTTTCCAGTTCTGCCTTCAGCATATCATCTATTTCTTTTTTGCCTTCGTGCCCAGTACGTTCCCCCGAGCCATAGCTTCTGTCTGCCAAATATTTCATGGCATCGCCCAAGGAACTCAAATTCAGCATAGCATCAATATCCGATTGCTCCAGCATCTTATTTTCCAACGTACGCATATAGGCAACTGCAAATGCAAACCGTGTTTCTTTCAAAAAATCACTCCCCTACGCCTGCTGCTGGATGCAACTATTTGCCGTATCCAAAAGCAAGTTTTTGTTGGATTCAAAAATACTGTCTATAGAGCAATTCTGCTCTATCTTTCCATACATTATAATAAAGCCATTCTCTATGGTATCCAAGCTTCCCTTTAGCACAACCGATCCATTCTTAATTTCACTGTTGCATTTTTCTGCAAAATTCCCCGGTAGGCGATCATAATCCTTTTTAGAAAAATACAATTCACCTTCACCCGCCTGAGCATTCTTCACACACACATGACGCAGGAAATCGAAGTATTCCTCTTCCGGCAGTGTTTCCAACCTATGCTTGGCCTTGTTAATCGTATCTTCAATCACCATACTTCGAGTTTTCAAAATGGCCTGCTTACGTGCTTGCCTGTTTTCTGAAGCGTACTTTTCTTGTACCGCCTGCAACTCCTTTTGGGTGTTTTCGCGGTACTCAATGTCATACCCTTCTATTTTTTGGGCAGTGTGCTTAGAAATCGCCTCCGCTTGCTCTTTGGCTTTGGCAAGTATGCCTTCTGCCTTATTTTGCGCTTCTCTTAATATCGTATCCGAAATCTTATCTAAGCCGCTCATATTCCTTACCCCACTTACATTGCATTCGGGATATTAATAACAACCAAGAACGAAACGATGAACGCAAGCAGCGCATACAGCTCTACCAACGAAGCCGAAACAATTGCCTTACCACCTTCTTCAGGCTTCTTTGCTATAATATTTACACCCGATGCGCATACCTTGCCCTGTGCAACAGCAGAAATCAAACCGCCTATTGCCATGGGAATGCAAGCTGAGAAATATGCCAAGCCCGTGGGCACATCCGGCACGGTGCCGCCCAGAACGCCACAGTTCAACATAACCATAATGCCCACAATTAGTCCATACAGGCCCTGTGTACCGGGAAGCAGCTGCAAAACCAGCAACCTACCAAACTTACTTGGGTCTGCAATTACAACACCTGCCGCCGCCTCCGATGCAATACCTACTCCCATCGAAGACCCCGCACCTGCAAGACCAACGGCAATACCAACACCTGCCAAAGCAAAAAACATACCTAATTCCATAATTTTACCTCTTTCTTCTTATTTTTCTGTCGATGAAAATTTATAATATTTCGTATTCATTTGGAATGGAACAAATCTTCTTCCACCACCTTCATAGAACTTGCCAAAGAACTCTACATATTGGAGACGGTTTGTGTGTACATATGCCCCCAACATATTCAACGCAAAGTTTACCAGATGTCCCGCTATGAATACAATCACGACTATAATATACGACAATGGAGATTGCCCAAACACCAGCTCTCCAAATACTGGGCCTAGCAAATTAACTACGTTTGCAATAACTCCCGTGGTAAGCCCCAGTGCCATCAAGCGTGAATAGGAGAGCACATCTCCCACATATCCAGTAATGTCGTAAACACCCAATATGCCGCCAAAAACCTTCATAATTGGGTTTTTGTTGTGCCTGCCATTTGTACATATCAACAGCACAAAGCCTGCTATCATAACACCAATTCCTATGTTGGTTACAGTCGTAATTCCGGTAGCGCCACCCGCAGCCAACACACCAATTCCCACCAGTATGATAATCCATGATCCAGAGTCGAAGATTGCTCCGGTTTTATTGTTGCTGTGCCAATCTTGATAAAATTTAACGCACAACCCCACAATTACGGTACACAGGCCAATACCCACACTCACTATCAGCAATGTTAACGGCTGCTGTATTGGGTCTATCCACAGGGGTTTCAATGTGATGCCTCCAAATTCAGACAGCGCATTTCCAAAGAACCCACCATACATAATGCCCCAGAATGTAGTGGATATGCCGCAGAAAAAGAACATTCGAAACATTTTTCTTTTATGCACTTCCAAAATCTTCCCAAAGCCTAGGATTCCACAAGCCAGCATAACCATAATTCCATAACCTGCATCCGAAAAACACATGCCAAAAAACAGATAGTAAAAAAATGCCATGACAGGGTTTGGATCTACATCATTTTTGCCTGGCATACTGTAGGTTTCTGTAATGCCTTCTACCGGACTTACAAATCCATTGTTTACAAAGGCCTCTGGCGCATCTTCGGGGTGTTCCGGTGTTTCCAGCACCACATAGGCAGAAAACTTTTCTTCAACTGCCTTACTCAGCTTATCTGCAATATTTTCCAGCACATAACCCTGCAAAATAAAGCTGGAATCTGTCATGCCCAGCTTCGCCAATATTTGATATTTTTCCTTGCGTAAAACCAAGTGATCGTGCAACAATTCCAGGTTTCTTCTGTCTTTTCCATAGCCTGTCAATTCTTTTTCGCAAGCAACAATTTTTTGTGCCAAATCCTTTTTCGCTTGCTCAAGCACCTCTATTTTTTTAGAGGGTATATGTTTGCTTAAACTAAAAGAAGGTTCCTGCAAACCAATTTGCTGAATAAACGCCAACGCTTCCTTTTGGTTCTCTTTCAGGTATTCAAACCAAATATAGGTTTCTTCTTTGGTTGCCTGCAAAATATCCACATAAGCATCCAAACCATGTTTTTTTTGCGCTTCATCCAGTTGCTGCATCGTCCACAAGCCACTCAGCATACCCATTTTAATATAGGTATACTTTGTTTCTGCAATTTTCATTGGTACATCCAGATTTATGTACGGTTGCAACGCAATTTGTTTTGCATCTATTCTTCTAATATTTTCTGCATTTTCATGCATTTTTTCCGCCAAGCCGTTTATTTCTATCGTCCGCTTCAGCGCCCCATTGTTTTCTGCCGTCTTCATGCTGTACTTCTCAATAGGCAAAACGCGTCGGCTGGAGAACATGCCTGTTTTTTCCGGTGCATATTTATCCAATATGGATAATGCACTTTGGATGGAGTTTATATACCCATCAAATTGCGAAATACTTTGTGCTGTTTCTCTTGATTTCAGTGCTTCATCATGAATGTCTAAATCCGAAACTTCGACAGCACCGGATTGATGCAGAAACTCTAAAATGGCTTTTCTCTCTGAATTCAAGGCATATATAAATATGCGTTTTGATCTTACTACAGCCAAGTAATCATCTCCCCTCTACACTATTTCTCTGCAATAGCTTTAATTAAAGCCTCTACCGCAGCTCCTTGCCTCGACATCAGCTTTTGTTCAAGCTCTCTGCACACACTTTCTGTTTCAGAAACAAATGTTTTTTGTTCCTCTTGTGCTTTTTCTACCGCTTTTTCTTTTTGCCGAATGAGTTCCTGACGGTTTTGTTCCGCATGTGCCTCAATGTCATCTTCTGCTTTTTTATTTGCATCCACCATCATCTGTGCGGCATCGGCGTGTGCTTTTTCAACCAATTCTAAAGAACGCTTTTCCGCCTCTTTAATCGTGTCCAGTGCCTGCTTTGCCATTTCATCACCTCCACACCGCCACACTAGCGGTAAGTTTTATCATTTACTGTACTCATATGCTTTTATGATTGATTTACATAAATTCATGTTTGCAATACAAGATATAACAAAACTGACGCATTGCCAACATGTACTTCTATTTCAATTTTTAGCAACTACAACCTTTAATAAATATCAAAATGGAACTTTAGATTTCTTTACAGTTTATTCACAACTCTATTAAAACATAATCAAATCTAATTGTCAACGCTCCTCATATTTGATGTTTATTTGACAATTTCAACTTAGTATTGCCCTATCATTTGTTCCAACTTATTTAGTATAAACAAAACGGAAGCTGCTAAACCTGCATCTTCCGTTTCTATTGTTTTTCAGACTATTTTTATTACGCTACCACGGACGGCGTGCGCATACAAAATGGCTTTCCCAGTAAGAGGAGCGGCAAGATCGCTTTATTACCTTTCCATTTGCGGAGGAAGCGTCTATCATCATCCCCTCACCAATGTACACACCCGTGTGCCCCACTCGGGATCCAGCATTGTTTGTATAAAATATCAAGTCTCCAATTTCCATATTATCCATAGAGGTTATTTTCTCCCATCTGGAGTTCTGAGAGAAACCCGCCGCATTCAAGCGGCCTGTAGAAGAACCCGCCTGACGCAAACAATACGTAACTAAACCAGAACAATCGAAGGAGCCCGGCCCCGAAGCACCCCATACATACTTCTTGCCCAGTTGCTCTTCCAGTGATGCCAAAAATTGTTTAATTGTTCCCTGCCTGCGAACTTGATTTTTCAGTTCTTCAGTGGGCTCTGCGTCCGCAGAATAAATTTTGTCCAGCGTTACCTGCCCAGTTTTTCCGTCTACACCTATATCGTTGCGGGACTGAAAGGCTTTCACTGCATCAATTGTTTCTGTTCCATAATAGCCTGTTATCTTACTCAAATACCCCAGCTCGGTTAGTCTCTCCTGCAGCAAATCCACGTCGTTTCCCTCTGTGCCCTCCAGCAATGTATAGGGCTTTGCCTTATCGGTATTATATATAATATCCAGCGTTTGCGGGCCACACACACCGTCTTGCTCCAAACCATGCTGCCTTTGGAACAATTGCACTGCATAGTTGGTTGCAGGGCCGTAGTATTCCGTTGTCTCGTCAATATCCAAATATCCCAAATTCATCAAGCGTTCCTGCAGTTTTGTTACCTTTACATTCTCCATTCCCTCTTTCAATGTAGGGTCTGGCGTGGGTGCCGGTGTGGGTTTCGGCGTAGGCTTTGGCGTGGGCGTAGGCACTTGCACGTCTGCTTTCGGCAATTCCTGAACAGACTCCTGCAAAGCTATTTTTTCATCCTTCAAAGCAATTCCCGGCATTGCAATAAATATCACCAAAACGACCAAAGCTACCGCTGCGCTAGTTACACTTCCGGCCAGTATTATTTTATTTTTACGCTTCATTCTTGCCCAGCGCGTTCCTATTGAACGAAAAAAACGTTGCACCCGAACCGAAGCTCTGCGGAACCCATGTTTTCTTCCTACTCTCTTGCTCATACATACCTCCCAGATTCCTTCACAACCCCATTAAAACAAGCATAATATGGCATTATCCAAAAATCCTTGTATAGTATAATACATTTATTTTGAAATCACAATAAATCCGGCACAAATATTACACTTTCATAACAATTTAATCCATCCTATTAAACTTAGAAAAAAGCCTCGCTTCATGCAAGGCTTTTTGTGGTATCACTATTCTGTATCTTCAATGATAGATGTTGGCTCTGTAATTTTGTCCAGCAAAGGGGCAACCGTTTCAGTTGGTTGCTTGCTTCCTCCTTCTTGCCCCTGCTCTCCAGTCTGTCCCTCTTCACTTTTGTCAGCCGCTTCATCTTTTGGCTTAGTACTCTCAGCACTGCCTTCGTTCTTATCCACATCCATATTTTGATCTGTATTTGCTTGCTCTCCCACCGTTTCTGCCGCCATCTCCGCTTCCAGAGGCACTTCCTCTGCCACTGCTGCCTGCGGCATGGAAAGCAACCGTGCCAGCCCATCGTAGATGTAAACGCTGTACCCAGGCATTGCAGCCCAGTTGTTTTCCAAATCTTCCACATTTGGGGCACTTCCTCGTTTGCTCACAACATACTTCCATCGCGGGTCTATTGGCGTTCCATCCGCATTTTTATATACTGCATCTGCTTGGCTTGCATAGCACTTCAAGTGCTGGACATGCCCTATTATGCCATAGCGAATTCCTTCTGCATTGTTTCCATAAGTGGAAGCAAAGTCAAACCCACGAACCCCGCCTCCTGTTGCGCCCAATCCGGCAAAGTTAAACTGCTCTTTTTGCACATCTCCGCCAAACTGCAGGAATCCCGTCTCGTGACACATTTGTACCCAAGCCACCTCCGGGCGCACACCTTCCGCCACACTCACATCGTAATACAGCTGCGCAAACTGTTTCAGACTGGTACTGCGGGGCGCTTCCTCATAGAAAGCTGGATATGCCCTGCCGCTACTAACAAAATAATTTACCATTTGGTCTACTGTGGATTGGCTGGCACCCATAATAGGCGTTTGGCTCAATCGGCTTTTTACTACCACAATGCCCGACTTTATGATACCGGTATTACCCAACGAATCTGTGGCATACACATTCACCTTGTATCGGCCATAGTATCCACCAAGTTCTTCACGGCTAAACATGGCCTGCCAAATTCCATTGCCTTGGTCTTTTGCCACAATCGATTTTGCTTTCGCGGCAGCAGCATCCATATTCACCACACGGAATTTTACGTCCTTCACACCGGAATTGTCCGCCACGTTTTTTGCCCTTATGGTAAATGAACTATCTGCAGTGGGATTCGTCGTTTCAAATACCAGGTCACCCATTGTGGGTTTCAATTTATCTGCATCGGCTTCTGCCTTCACATCCATATAAACGGTTTTGGTTCCATAGTTGCCCCAAGCATCGTAAGCAATGGCTTTTACATTGTACTTTCCGGGCGTCTTAGCATATTCGGCGGGGTCAAACAACACTTCCCAATTGCCATCTCTGTTTTTCACAGCTGTTTTTGTTTTCATCAAAGACTTATCTACGCTGTGCCAAATTTGTATCTTCACAGCTTTAATACCCGAATTGTCTGTCACATCTTTCGCCACAATCGGGAAACTGGATGCCATTGTGGGACTGCTCTGCCCCATAGCAATAGAGCCAACCACAGGTTTTGCTGCATCCTTTTCTATCACTATGGTTTTTGTGCTTGTACGACTGTAGTTTCCTGCATTGTCATACGCATAGGCAATAAACTTATAGCTGTCTGGTTTTATACCAAATTGTGATAGCTGGAACGTTGCAGACCAATCGTTTGTGCCTTGATCCTGTACACCCAAAAATGTAATCTTTTTCCCCGTAGAGACTTGGGAAACCACAAATTTTACTGTTTTCACACCAGAGTTCTCATCTATTACATTTCTGGCACGCATCACAAATTCAGTTTTTACAGATGGGCTGGTAGCATTCAGTCCCAACACCTTATCCATCGCTGGCGGGCTAGAATCCTTGCTTGGCACACTACCAAAGTATCCATCTATTCCCTCTACAATAGCCAATGCCACGCGCTTTTGCTTTGTGGCATTCTTTGCATTTTCCAAATCTGTAGCATTGGTTAAAAAACCAATTTCCAACGTAACAGCCGGCGCATTGTTGTAGGTATACACATCCGCACCTTGGTTTTGCAATCCGGTACTACGGTTGCCTTTCATATTAAATTCTGTAATGGCATAAAACTTATCCCGAATGGATTGCGCCAATTGATAGGATTTGGGCTGCACTGCACTTGCAAGTGCCGGGTTCGCACACGATTTGGTGCCAATTTCCAGACGGCGTTCAGAGTTCAATTCCAGTTGCGTGGAATCGTAAAGCACCAAAGACCCACAAGCAGAAGATGAATCTGTTTTATTGTAGTGGAGAGAAATAAACAAGTCTGCCTTCACATCATTAGAGGCTTTTGCCCTGCCCCATGTTGTAATATTGGGCGGGGTTAGTATCGAGCTAACACCATCCACCACCGGATAAGTAGTCATCACACGATACCCCCGACTTTGCAGCTCTTTCACCACTTGCGCCCCCATTTGCATCGCTAGGTCAGCCTCCTTTGTGCCGTCTATGCCAATTGCTCCACTGTCCTTACTGCCATTGTTCCAGTTGTGGCCTACATCCACCACCACCAAAGGCGCTGCGGCGGCTTGTGCCACACCCACGCCAATCACCGGCAACATCAATAACAGCAAAAACACCACAGCTACAAACAGCGCTATCCCTTTTCTGTTAGATACTATTTCCTTCAACATACATACCTTTCTTGTCTCGCACCCTCTTTTGGGAAGTTTTACATCCTCTACATGCAATCTATACTTTTCGCTCAAATATTACGTTTTCGTAAATAATAGTTCATACTATTATAACATATCTACCAAAACCCTTCAATATTCGCCTCATTCCAGCCTCATCCAACCTAAATCATCCCAGCAATAGATCATTTACTTTCCGCATCAGGTTCAACAATTTGCACATTCTCGGGCACCATTGTTGCATGCGGAGGCTCCAATGGTTCTTGTTGCTCTCTGTCTTCCTGAGGTGGCAGTGGCGTAGGTTGTTCCAGTTCTTCTACAACAGCTTCCCCCACTATGTTTCCTTCTAGTACGTTCTCCTCCATAGCTGCCGGTTCTGCAGATGTTCCCATCAAAGCTGCCAGCAAATCATAAATTCGAAGGCTGTATCCTATTGCCGCTGCCCAATTGTTTTCCAAATCTTCCACATTGGGGGCACTCCCTCGCTTGCTCACAACATACTTCCATCGCGGGTCTATTGGCGTTCCGTCTGCATTTTTATACACTGCATCTGCTTGGCTTGCATAGCACTTCAAGTGCTGAACATGCCCTATTATGCCATAGCGAATTCCTTCTACACCAGCAACCACAGCTTCTGCCGCTTCCTGCTCATCCACCTGCATATTCGCATCCATTGCAAATGTGGTGCTCCACAACATGGGAACCACCAGCAAAACCAAGAATACAGCAATTATCAGCAATACACCTATTTTTTTACCGGATATAGCCACTCGATTCATAATGCCTCCCAATATGCCACCTAACACAAACAAAATCTCTACTAGAATAGATTTTCTCCAGAACGCATGACACACATATAGAAACTATACTACAGTAGAAATGTTACCGTGTTGTTAACAAAGCCTCACTTTTTTATAGCATTTGAAAAATTTTACTTTCTTCCCTCTCCAAAGCGCCCTTGAAAATCCATTGTGCTAATATTTTTCAACGGAAATTTTACTGGTTTTCCTGTGGCTGCCGCCTGATAAATACCCAGCACCATTTCCAGTGCTCTACGCCCAGCATATCCATCTATATAGGGCGTTCTACCGTTTTGAATGGCATCAATCATATCCGGATAAAGCGAACTATGTCCATTTCCATATACATTTTTAGGTGTTTCCTTTGTTTCCAGCTTCACCTGTTCCGCTTCATCCATCCCGTCACCAAACATCCACTCATCTATCTGGTTTAAAGATTTTCCCCCTGCCTTGGTGGTTCCCTTCTCTCCAAACATATACAGGGTCTCTTCCAAGTTATCGGGAAACAAAATGGTAGTGCCCTCTATAATGCCATATTTTCCGTTCTTAAATTTTACCAATGCCATGCCGGTATCTTCCGCCTCTATATAGTTATGCCTCAATTGATCTGTATAGGCCACCACCTCGTCCACTTCATCGCCCATCATCCAGCGCAGAAGGTCTATGGCATGTATGCTCTGGTTCATCAGCGCACCGCCATCTTCCTTCCATGTGCCACGCCACGATGCCTGCCTGTAGTAGTCTTCACTTCTCAGCCAACGCGCATGAATGGTGCCATAGAATAGTTTGCCATAGCGTCCCTCTTCCAATGCACCCCTTATTTTCTGTATGGATTTGTTAAACCTATTTTGGTGGCAGGAACATACCTTTGCCCCGCTTTTTTCTGCGGCTTCCAGCACTTTGTCTATATCTGCAAGCGAAAGTGCCACAGGTTTTTCAATGATAACGTTCACCCCATGTTCCACGCAGTACAATGCAATTTTTGCATGCTCGCCACTGTCTGTGGCTATGGCAATCAGTTCGGGCTGCTCTTTGTCTACCAGTTCTTTGTAGTCCGTATACAGCCTAGCCTCCTTTATGCCACATTCCGCAACGCGCCCCTTCATCTTCTGCTCATCTATGTCACACAATGCCACAATATTTAGGTTTTGTTCCAGTGCAGCTTCTATGTGGTTTGGCGATACCCTTCCACAACCAATCAATGCATACTTCATTCCCACACCTCCAAATCGATAGTTTCGTTTATCTTTCTTTTTATCCTTCTATCCTAACACTTCCTCAACAAAAAAAGCAAACAATACAAGCAGGCCGCCATCTATCAATATCCTGCCAGAATCGTTTGCAATATTGCATTTTAAAACTGCTTGTTATAATACTTACTTTTGCTCCCTTTTACTCATTTTATCTTCGTACATCAATTTATCCGCATTCGACACAATTGTATCAATAGATACATTGTCGTCCATATAAAAACTGGTTATACCGTAGCTAATTGCCAACTTACAGTTTCTGCCCTGCTGCTCATTGCGCCGTTCCAGCTCAGCTTCCACTTTTTTCATTATTTTAGCCGCCAAATCTGTGTTGCAACGCAACAATAATATAAATTCATCGCCACCCCAGCGGCAAATGGTATCACTTTTGCGCAATACGGAATGCATAGAATCCACCGTTTCAACAATCATGTCATCACCCGCATCGTGCCCAAATGTATCATTCACATACTTTAGACCATCCATATCCACAAATACTAGGCTCATGTTTTCGCGATCCTCTGTAGAGCTGGAAAGCATCTCTGCCATCGCCTTGTATCCCCACATGCGGTTATGTACACCTGTTAGAACATCTACATAAGCATATTCCTCCATCTTGCGGGAATATTCCTTCTGCCTTGTTATTTCCGTAGCCGTTTCAATGTGTACATTTCGGCCATCAATCCACTTTATTATGGCATCTCTCACCAAATACCATTTATTGTTCATTGTGTTTTGAAATTCCCAAACCAGCTCTTTTTGCACAATATTGCCCTTTTCGTCCACCAGTTCATACATAGGGCAAAATGGGCATTGGCCAGTTTGGTTTTTTTGCGCCACCATCCAGCACTTCTTATGGCTTACGTCTTCATTGTTCTGCACAATGGTTTGCTGAAACATCTTATTGAAAAAAATTAACTCGTGTGTTTCCAAATCATTTACATATATCACACTGTCTAAATTGTCCGATATCGTTTGTAATATATCAATAGATTGGTTCAGTTGATTTTCAGAATTACGCCGAACAAGTAGCGTCACAATAACATTGGCAATATTTTGCAATAACTCTAGTTCTGCAGTGCTCCAGTTCCTATCATTTTTGCAATCATCAAATCCTATGTATCCCAATGGTTTATTCATATGTATGAGCGGAAGTATTGCAAGTGCCTTAATCCCTTGTGTTTCCAGAACTGCCCTATCGTTCTCAGGCAGGTCACGTATATCGCCTGCAATATACTTCCCCCCCTGCACAATCACATCGTAGTTGTAGTCCGCTTTTTCCAGTTGCTGCAAATTTTTTATTTGCGGCTTCACCCCCTCAGCACACCACTCATAGGTATTTGCCGTCATAGTTGGGGATATTTCCTCAAATATATACGCCCTACTTACATGTATGGCCTCTCCTGCAAATGCCAATATTTGACTGATGGCCTCTTCTACGCCTTCCGCATGAGATGTAATATAGAACAAAGTGGAAAGCATCTTATCCGGCTCAAATTCATTTTGTTGTTTCGCCGCATCAATATAGATAAAAAAATATGCATCCTTGTTTTCCTGCACCATAGTGGCAGAAAGAAGTACTTTCACAGGAATTTGCTCATGCTTAAGCAACATTGCCGGAAAATTATCTATAGAACCTGTCGCCTTCAACATTTCAAAAAAACGATCTGAAGCCTCCACATCTGCAAACATCAAGATGTCCGAAAGAGTATTGTACTGCGTACTTTCTTTCAGGTTATCCGTTGTCAACAGTGGGTTCAACATCATCCTCACACTTGGATTCATGTATTCCACAGGATACTGTTCTTCATTTCTGCATACCACCGCTGGCGTATGCAAATTTTTAAATATGTTTTCTATAAAAGCTAATTTCATCTACTCTCCCACATCCACCTTTCTACTCAAAACGCACATAGCACCAAAGACTCATTATGGGCAAATGTGTGAATCTCATCGCCCTTTAATGGCACTGGCCCAATCTCGCCATAGCTATAAAAGCCACACAGTTCTATCCCCTCCGGCATACCTTCCAATATCTGATTTGCTTCCGCATCACTTTGGGGCAACATCACCAAATAGCGCCCCACACATGAAACGGCCAATATTGTAGAATATGTGTAGCCCTGTTTGCTGCCTTCTTGCATCTTTTCCTTCAATTCCAGCATCCCTTGAGCCGTTGCCTGCTCTATATGATCCCGCTGCATTGCACATATGGAAAGCGTGGCACCTTCTGGTATATAGCCTACCGCTGTTCCACTTCCCATCTCCGGATCTATCTTGTGCAGGGTGCGTGCAAAGGCATACTTTTCTCCATTCAGCTCTACATTCTCCAACAACAAAGGGTTAGACACAAAGGTAGTGGTAGGATTGCCCTTTAGCATACTTTCCATCGTAAGCCCCACTTCTTGCAAATACTCCGTAAAAGTTTGATTCCCTACGCGGTACACCGTATTTGCTTTTGCACAACTCACTTTTCTTTTACGCACCACTGTGTTACACGCCACCGTTTTCGCAATGGCAATTGGCCTAATATTTCCACTAATCAAAAGCACCACTAGTTTATCGGCATATGCTCCTGCATTCATAATCGTTGCGTTCAAGTCACCATCCCCATGATTGGAAGGAACCCCACCCACCACCTGCACACCATTGGCCACCTTGTTAAACAAATTTGTAAATTCATCCAAGGTAACATCCAATTTATATGGCGGCAATGCCATTACCAGTTTTGGCACACTATCCAGTTTTTCTAGCGCTTTTTTATAGGTATTCTCTACTGCTGCTTCTACATTCTGCAGCTCTATCTTTTCAGATATTTCTACAGAAAAGCTACAGTCATCGGCAGTCAGCACCATCAATGTTGCTGCCATCTCGTGAAAGCCTTTTCGTCCATCTAGGCTTGCAATACAGGTACACCCCATAATTTCAAAGCCCAATCTGTCCGATACATATGCCGACAAGCCATCCAGTTCCATATCCGAGTAACAAAACAACAGGCCAACGCTATTGTTTTTTAGCACAAAGTCTTCACCCAGTCCATCCACCAGCTCCTTGGCCGCAAGATCGGGATCATCCATTTGATATGTAACCGATACTTTTGATAGCATAATTCATCCACTCCTTTGAAATAGAGGTTTTGCAGTGTTTACAAGCTTTACCATCTACTCAAAACTACATATAATACCCTGTGCGATAGATTATATCAAATAATAGCAAATATGAAAAGTCAAAATAATTGTTAAAATCCATTTTTTATTCTATGATATTATAACATTTTTTCTGACTTGCTGAACAATAAACGGAGTAAAGCTTGAATTTAATGGTAATATTTTGTATAATTTATCATGAACAATGCTAATAAGATAGGTCGACAATAAAACAATGGCGGAAGCAAAAAGCTTATCAAAAGAATCACACGCAGATTTAGTGGCCACAAATCAAGAACTTTTGGCACAAATCAAGCAATATTCGCTTAACCAAAAAAAGCTAGAACGTAAAATACGGCGTCTAGAGCACGACAGAGAATCTATTAGCAAGATGTATGAAAATGCGATTACACTTCGCGATTTCAATGCAAAAGAAAAAGAAAAACAGTATATGTACAACCGCCTGCTTCTGGATGCATTCCCCAGCTTGCTTATGGTTTTCAATAGCAATTTGCGCTATGTAATTGGCACTGGCGATATCATTGCACAGCATTTTTGTTTTGAAGATGCCTTAGAATTAAACGACATGCCCATTGCAGATATTTTTCAAAATATCACTGATCTTGCATGGGCACAATGCACCGTTTCGAATTGTAAAGAGATACTGCACACGGGCAAGCCAAAAATATACAGTGATGAAATACATTTAGGCAATGGCAATATGATGTATGCAAGCATCACCATTTCGCCAGCTGTCAATAAAGAAGGCGGCATACAGGGCATTGTTTTGCATATTAACGATATTACGGAGCTGGTATTGGTACGCAAACAGGCAGAAACAGCAGCACAGGCAAAAAGCAACTTCCTTGCAAATATGAGCCACGAAATCCGCACCCCCATGAACGCCATACTTGCAATGAGCAACCTG
>CAZQBV010000027.1:0-29196 GCA_964592125.1 uncultured Christensenella sp. | reverse complement strand
TCACGCAAAAAGACTAGTGATGACGACGTGCGCGGTTTGTGCGGTGTTGCCCTAGCATACTCTACAGATATACCGAGGTGGAACATGAGTAGTTTTTATGTAAACGGAAAACAGGTTTGTTGCGAACAGAACAAAGGACTGATGGAGTTTTTACGGGATGACTTGCAGCTTACCTCTGTAAAAAACGGCTGTGCCGAAGGCGCTTGTGGTGCGTGCACCATTATTTTGGATGGAAAAACCCGCCGCGCCTGTGTGCTGAAAACCGATAAGCTGGAAGGCGCGCACGTGACCACCACCGAGGGACTGACCGCGCGCGAGCAAGAGGTGTATGCACATGCTTTTGCAGTGTGTGGCGCGGTGCAGTGCGGCTTTTGCACCCCCGGCATGGTAATGAGCGCCAAAGCCCTAATTGACACCACACCCGCCCCCACTGCACAGGATGTAAAGCAAGCTATCAAAACAAATATTTGCCGTTGCACTGGCTATAAAAAGATAGAAGACGCCATACTTCTAGCCGCTAAAATTTTTGCCGAAAATTTGCCTATAACCGAAACAACGGACGGCATGGTGGGCAGCAACCTTCCCCGTGTGGATGCCAAGGCGAAAACCTTGGGCACTGCGGAATATACAGATGATATGGTGGTGCCTAATATGCTGTACGGCAGTGCGGTGCGCAGCCAATACCCCCGTGCAGTGGTGCGCGCCATTCATTTGGATGCAGCTAGGCAACACCCAGATTTTGTGTGTGCAGCCACAGCCAAGGACGTGCCCGGCAAAATGATCATTGGGCACTTGCGTCAGGACTGGCCTATTATGATAGCAGAAGGCGAAATCACACGCTATGTGGGTGACGCCATTGTACTGGTTGCCGCCAAAACCAATCAGGGTTTAAAAGAGATTAAAGAACTGGTAGAGATAGAATATGAACCGCTGCAGCCCTTGTGCTCCCCTGCGGAAGCAATGGCTCAGGGTGCACCGCAAATTCACGAAACCGGCAACATACTGCAGCACGAGCATTTGGTGCGCGGAAATGCAGACAAGCAAATAAAAGCTTCCAAGTATGTGGTAACACAGCACTACAGCACACCCTTTACAGAGCACGCCTTTTTAGAACCGGAATGTGCACTGGCGCTTCCAGAGAATGACGGCATTCGGATATACTCTGCCGATCAGGGCATTTACCAAACACAGCACGAATGTGCGGATATGTTGGGCTTGCCTATTGATAAAATTCGCGTTACCGCAAAAATGGTGGGCGGCGGCTTTGGCGGCAAAGAGGATATGAGCGTGCAGCACCATGCGGCCTTGCTGGCCTACCTTACCCATCAACCGGTAAAAATCACTCTATCCCGCGCAGAAAGCATTGCCGTGCACCCGAAGCGTCACCCCATGGAAATGAAAGTAACCACAGCGTGCGACGAAACTGGCAAACTAACGGCAATGAAGGCCGAGATAATTTCGGATACCGGCGCCTATGCCTCGCTGGGTGGCCCTGTATTGCAACGCGCCTGCACACACGCGGCCGGCCCCTACAATTATCAACATATAGAAATAGACGGCAAGGCCGTGTATACCAACAACCCGCCCGCGGGCGCATACCGTGGCTTTGGTGTAACGCAAAGCTGCTTTGCCACAGAATGCAATATAGACCGCCTTGCAGAGATGGTGGGCATTTCCCCCTACGAAATTCGCTTGAAAAACGCCATACGCCCGGGGCAAGTGCTGCCCAATGGGCAAATTGCAGACGAAAGTACCTCTTTGGTGGAAACACTGGAGGCAGTGAAAGAAATATACGAAAGCAGCAAATACGCGGGCATTGCCTGCGCCATGAAAAACAGCGGCCTGGGTGTGGGCGTTCCAGATGTTGGCCGATGCAGAATTGCAGTGGAGGCAGACGGCAAGGCACACATTTACTCCAGCGCAGCTTGCATTGGGCAGGGGCTGGGCACTGTTCTGCTGCAAATTGTGTGCAAGGCCACCGGCCTTAGCGCTTCGGATATTGTTCACGATGCACCGGACACCGCGCTTGCGCCGGATTCCGGAAACACCACAGCTTCCCGCCAAACAGTGTTCACTGGGGAGGCCACCCGTCGCGCCGCCGATGCGCTGGCGGCCGATTTAAAAAACAGCTCTCTGCAACAACTGAAAGGCCGGGAATACCACGGCGAATATGTAGGAATTACAGACAAAATGGGCTCGGATAAGCCCAACCCGATAAGCCACGTGGCCTATGGCTATGCCACCCATGTGGTCATTTTGGATGAAGAGGGCAAGCTGCAAAAAGTGGTGGCGGCACACGATGTGGGCACTGCCGTAAACCCCATTAGTATAGAGGGGCAAATAGAGGGCGGCGTTGCCATGTCTTTGGGCTATGCACTTACAGAGCAATACCCACTGGAAAACGCAGTTCCAAAGGCAAAATTCGGCACACTGGGGTTATTTAAATCTGTACAGACACCCGAAATAGAGTCTATTATTTTGGGCAGCCCTATAGATGGCCCCGCCTACGGCGCAAAAGGCATTGGCGAAATATGCTCTATTCCCACCGCACCGGCAGTGGCTGCTGCCTACTACAGCTTTGACGGCAAGCGCCGTAACGCACTGCCGCTAAGCGACACTCCCTACGAAAAGAAAAAATAACAGGAAGGGAACAGCAATGTCTATAATAATCAAGAACGGTGAGCTTGTAAAACCAAATGGTATTTTCCGGCAGGATATCAAAATAGACAATGGCAAAATTCAGGCAATTGGGCAAAGCCTGCCCACGCTGGATGCAGAGGTATACGATGCAACTGGCCAGCTTGTATTCCCCGGCTTTATAGATGCGCATACCCATTTGGACATGAACAACGGCGTAACTGTAACTGTAGATAACTTTGCCAGCGGCACACGCAGCGCACTGGCAGGCGGCACCACCACCATTGTGGATTTTGCCACGCAAAAGCGCGGGGGCACACTGCAGGCCGCGCTGGATGAATGGCACAGCAAGGCCGATGGAAACAGTTCCTGCAACTATGCCTTTCATATGGCAATTACCGACTGCAACAGTGACACATTGCACGAAATATCACAGATGACGGCACAGGGCGTTACCTCCTACAAAGTGTATATGGCCTATGATGCGCTGCGGCTTTCGGATGGACAAATATACGATGTGCTACGCGCTGTACAGGCACAAGGCGGCATTGTGGGCTGCCACTGCGAAAATGGCGATCTGGTAAACAAGGGCATTGCACAACAGCTTGCCCTGCACCACACCCAGCCCAGCGCCCACCCGCTTTCCCGCCCAGATATTCTGGAAGCCGAAGCCATTACCCGCTATCTCGCCATTGCCAAAATGGCGAATTGCCCTGTAAACATTGTGCATGTTAGCAGCAAAAAAGGGCTGGATATATTGCTTTGTGCCCGTGCAGAGGGGCAGCCGGTATTTATAGAAACTTGCCCGCAGTATCTTCTACTGGACGATACCAATTACAGTCGCGACAATTTTGAAGGTGCAAAATACACCATTTCCCCACCGCTACGCAAGCAGAATGATATGCTGGCACTGTGGCAGGCAATCAAGCAGGGACAGATTGACACCATTGCCACCGACCATTGCGCCTTCAATTTCCATGGACAAAAAGAGCTAGGCAGGGATGATTTTTCTAAAATACCAAATGGTGCACCGGGGCTGGAAACGCGCCCCGCTTTGTTGTATACTTATGGTGTACTGGAGCACGGCATTCACCCCATGCTTCTGGCAAAACTAATGGCAGAAAACCCTGCAAAACTATTTGGTATGTTCCCGCAAAAAGGTGTACTTGCCGAAGGCAGTGATGCAGATATTGTAATTTGGGACAAAAGCTACAACGGCATTATTCAAGCACAAACGCAACACAACACCTGCGACTACACCCCCTACGAGGGATTTCGCGCAGTGGGCAGACCCAGCACCGTTTTTTTGAACGGCGTACCCGTTGTGAAGGATGGAGAACTGCTGCAGGAAAACTGCGGAACATATGTACCGCGCAGCACATGCAGCTTGTTTCGGTAAATCATATTAAGAAAGAGAGTATATTATGAAAGAAATTATATCTACAACAAAGGCACCCGGCGCAATTGGCCCTTATTCTCAGGCAGTAAAAATTGGTGATTTCCTCTATACCTCTGGTCAACTGCCTATAGACCCCGCCACCGGAGAAATGCCTGCCGACGTATCGCAGCAGGCGCACATGGCCATTAAAAACTTAAGCGCCATACTGCAGGAAGCAGGCGGCTCGCTAGAAACTGTAGTAAAAACCACTGTTTTTATAAAGGACATGAACGATTTCCCCGCAATCAACGAAGTGTACGCACAGTACTTTGCACAGCCATATCCTGCACGTTCCTGCGTGGAAGTGGCTCGGCTTCCCAAAGATGCATTGATTGAAATAGAGTGCGTTGCAAATTTAGGATAATCTTTATTTTATAAAAAGGTTGGGCAAGAATTTTTGGCTTGCGCAATATGGAAATAACAGCTAAATAAAATAAACGCTTGCAATTTGCATGCAAAACATCTATTCTAAGGCTATACCACTGGGTTTCTAGTCCATACAGTGGTATCCTTTTTATATCTCAGGCTGCAATATGGAGGAAATGATGGAATATAGAAAAATTGGTAATACCGGAATGAATGCCAGCATTATTGGCATGGGCGCAGAACATTTGGATGGAAAACCCTACAACGAAGTGGAAAGCACCTTGCATGCGGCAATAGACCACGATATCAATATCATTGATGTATTTATGCCGGGTGAAGACATCCGCAAAAAAATTGGCAAAGCACTGAAAGGCAAACGCGACAAAGTATTGCTGCAAGGGCATATTTGCTCTACAGACATCAACGAGCAATATGATATTAGTCGCGATTTTGAAATCAGCAAGAAATATTTTGATGATCTGCTGCGTCATTTGGGTACCGACTATATGGACTTTGGCATGTTGTTTTTTATAGATACCGATGAAGCGCTGGACAAGGTTGTTGAAAACGGCACTTTGGATTACCTGAAGGAGTTGAAGAAAAAAGGCGTGGTGCGAGCCATTGGCGCCAGCTCCCACAACCCTCGGGTGGCGCGCCGCTTAGTAGAAACAGGCGAAATTGAACTGCTGATGTTCAGCATCAATGCCGCCTTTGATATGACACCGGAAAAAACAGATGTGCTCTCCACATTGGAAGCAGGTTTTGCAGGCCAAGAATATGCCGGAATAGACCCCGTGCGTGCGGATCTGTACCGCGTATGCGAACAACAGAGCGTGGCCATCACCGTTATGAAGCCATTGGGGGCGGGCAAGCTGATTTCCGCACAGCACACCCCATTCAAGCAACCCATGACAGTGGCGCAATGCATTCATTACGCGCTTACACGGCCATCTGTTGTAAGTACACTCATTGGCTATCAATCTCCTGCACAGGTGGAGGAAGCCATTCGCTATCTTTCCCTATCCGATGCGGAAAGAGATTACACACAAATTGTAAATGAACACAGGGGCAATATGAAAGGAAGCTGTGTGTATTGCAGCCACTGCCTGCCCTGTCCTTCGGAAATAGACATTGCTATGGTAAACAAATATTTGGATATTGCAAATTTGGATACAGCAAACATTCCGCCCAGCATCAAGCAGCACTATACTTCTTTGAAATCACACGGTTCGGACTGCATACAGTGCGGCAGTTGCGAGGAGCGTTGCCCCTTTGACGTTCCCATTATAGAGAATATGGAACAAGCAAACGAGTTGTTTGGCAGGTAACTCCATACAATGAACTACAAAAACCCGGTAAACCGTTTATACTAATTCTTGATTAAAAACGTTATAAGTTTTTAATCCGTGCCATAGGCACGAAGCACAAAACACTTTTGTGTTTTGTGCTAAGAAAGCCGTTCAATACTGATCTTTCCAAACAGCTCGCTGTTTGGATGCCGCATCATATGCGGCTATAGAAATCATTGCTGTTGCAAAGATTTCTATTAGAGATTAGTATTAATATAGTTTACCGGTTTTTTGAAATTCGGCTCACTCATTGTCTTCGCAAATAGGCACCTGCCCAGCATACGACTTCCTTTGCAGGGGTGGAATGGACAGTTCCTCTACACACACCCGCGCCAGCTCCACATCCATATCAGCCACAATTTCCCCATCTATTAGCCCTTTTAAAACCATATCATTCATAATTTCTATAGTTTCACTATGGTCACGTTCAGGATGGTATGGGCGCTTTTCACTTATCGCCTGATAGATATCTATGCACGTCATCAATCGTGCAGAAGAGTCTAGCTGGCTTGCATCCAAACCCAATGGATAGCCCGAACCATCCAATTTTTCATGATGATTTACTGCGCAGTTGAATATATTTTCAAAACCAGTAATTCCACTGAGCATTTCATACGAATAATTGATATGTTTTTTGATTGTGTCAAATTCCTCATCTGTTAGCTTGCCCGGTTTTTCCAATATTTCAGTTGGAATCCACAATTTACCTAGGTCATGCAACGATGCTGCAAGATAAAGCTTGTAGCATTGATCCTCATCCAACTGATAGTACCTTCCCATACGCCACGCAATGCTTGCAATGTTTACCGAATGGTTGCGTGTGAATTCAGATTTATAATCTATAATTTGGGAAACCAGTTGCGCAAGACTCATTATAGCTTCATCCTGCAAGTCCACAGACCATTCTGGCATTTGCACTTTATAGGTTTCTTCTATATTTTCGTCCCGAAGCGAAAGCAACATTTCCTGAGTAAGCACACGCAATAAGGCTTCTGCCCCTTGTTTTGTAAACATTGTACCTGTGCGGTTTTGTATGCTCTCCAACAAATCCTGCAGCTTTTCTTCAGACAAAAATTGCAAATGCGTTTCCGCATCCACCATATCCGCCGCTGCAATAATTGCGGCACCCAACGGAATTTCCTCTTCAGTTAGTCCATATGGTCCCTTTCCATCAGGGCGTTCGTGATGATATAGTACATATCCATCCATTTTCACCTTAAAGGGCAGTAATTTTATATTGCGTTCGCCAAATTCACAATGGCTTAACAGGTTCACTTCCTGCTTTGGCCCCGGCCGTTCGGATAAAATATATTCTGTCAATGCATTGTCATGTAGCAATGCACTTGCTGCAACAGCAAACACATCATCCTCATCCAATCTAAGGTATCTTGCCATGGAAGCACTCAAACAGGCAATTCGTTTGCCATGGTTTTTTGAAGCTCCCAAAAGTTCTCCCTCTACAGCATCCAATGCCCCACCTATGCTATTTAATAGCTCATCCATGCGGATTTTCATTTCCAACCACCTCTTTTGCAACTCAATTATTCTAAATTTTGTTCCATGTCCATTTTGCAAGCCATTCAGCATCTCTTGCATTAAATTACCATAAATTCCCTTCGTTGACATTTAAAAATAAACAAATTTCCTTATGATGAAACACTTTTTAGAACCGGCAGGGCAGATTCAACCTCTTTGCCACAGCATAGTATAATGCTTTTTCTTATTAGTTCAGACAGTTGCCTCTAAATTTTAGTATCGCCTTTGTAAAGAATTCTTGAATAAAACGGTTTATTTTTTTGCATTTCCTGTTACTATAAATAAAATAGCAACTATAAAAAACCGAAGGGATACAACATGAAAAAAACTTTGTTAGGTATATTGCTTTCCAGTCTGTTTCTGTTTGCTGGCTGTAGCTCGGCCAATACAGGCAACGCAGTGCCAACTGGCACGCCAAAGGCTCCCACTTCTGCAGAAAGCGCAGCGCCCGAGGCAGCCACCAAGGCTTCTGCCTCTTCCACCGCAATTGTTCGCACCGAGCCACAGAAAATTTCCCAAGACAAGGCAAAAGAAATGTTGGATGCTGGGGATAATATTATGCTGGTGGATGTACGCACAGAAGAGGAACGCAAAGACGGATATATAGAGGGCAGCATTTTAATACCCGACTACGAAATAAGCGAAAAGGCAGAGCAACTGTTGCCTGATAAGAACCAGACCATATTGCTTTACTGCCGCACAGGCAGAAGAAGCGCGCAGGCAGCACAGGCATTGGCCAATCTTGGCTACACATCGGTATATGATATTGGCGGCATTGTAGATTGGCCGTATGGCACGGTAACAGATTAATACTGATTTACAATAGAAAAGTGAAAAAGGCTCGGGTGCTGATTTTTGCTCCCGAGCCTTTGCGTTTACCGACTTCTTCAAACCAATCCCATTTAAAAATGCTTGCATTTATATCCGCAAGGGATACTTCGTAATAGCGCAAAGCGCGTTTGGGATGGCATGAGACGTGTTCCGTGCTGTCTTTGCACTGAACAGGCCACGCCTTAGGCGAGGCATTCCAAATTAAAACAGATGTTTTAATTTGGATTCAGTATCAAACCTCTATATCTGCATTTTCCCTGTTTTCCACATAGCCATCTGCCATGTTGGCATGTGCTTGATGCAGGTCGCTTTTTAAATAGGGCGCAATGTCCTCCATCTGCGCAAACTCGCTATAGAAAATAAGATCATGTGGCGATTCCGCTAGATTCAGTTTGGCTTCTGCATGCAACAGGCCGTCCACCTTGCCCACCATGTTTTTCAACGAGGCATCTATTTTTGCCACCACGGCCGAAACACCCTCATCGTGCGCCTTTTTCGTTAACGTATAAAATACCATATGCCTTATCATATTACAGTCCCCCCAGTAACATTCTGTCGTTGTCCAATGCCTTGTGCACCGTTTCCTTATAGCGTTCCAGCAAATCCTGCACGCTCATATTCCGGCGTTCCTCCGCATGCAAATCCATTACAATGCCTCCATTGTGCATCATAATGGTTCGGGTGCCCAGCTCCAGCGCCGAAGCAATGTTGTGCGTAATCATCAGCGTGGTAATGGTATCCTTTTGCACAATCTCCTGCGTTAAGTCCAGTACCTTTTTTGCCGTAACAGGGTCTAGCGCCGCGGTATGCTCGTCCAACAGCAGCAGCTTGGGCGGTATCATCGTGGCTATCAGCAAGGTAAGCGCCTGCCTTTGCCCACCCGACAGCAACCCCACTCGGGTTTTCAGCCTGTTCTCCAGCCCCATATCCAGCTTGGCCAGTGTTTCCACAAACAGTGCTCGTTCCTTTGCCCGCAGCGCCAGAGCCAAGGGGAAACGTTTGGTTGCTTTGGAGTATACCAGCGCCAAATTTTCTTCTATGGTTAGGTCGGCAGCTGTACCTGTGCCGGGATTTTGAAACAGCCTGCCAATGTTGTGTGCGCGAATATGCTCTTTTTGATAGGTGATATTCTCCCCGTCCAGCTCAATACAGCCCTTGTCCAGCAAAAAATTGCCCCCAATTGCATTGAACAGGGTAGATTTTCCCGCACCATTGGATCCTATAATGGTAACAAACTCTCCCTTGTCCAGTTGCAGGTTCACGCCATCCAGCGCCTTGTGCTCGCCCGGGGCACCAGGGTCGAATGTTTTATGAGCATTCGTTATGTTCAACATCGCGTTCACCCCGCTTTCTTATTTGATATTGCCTGTATGTTTGCTGTATTTTGGGTATAGCAAGCGTTGCCGCCACAATCACTGCCGAAACCAGCTTCAGCATATATGCGGGGAAGAAATCCAGATACAATGCCAGCGCAATCAACAGCCTGTAGATCACCGCACCCACCGCTGCGGAAACCAGCCCCACAAATAGGGAACGGCGGCGAAACAATGCCTCGCCAATAATCACCGAAGCCAGCCCCACCACAATAATGCCCGTGCCAGAGTTGATATCCGCATAGCCCTGATACTGCGCCAGCAACGCACCCGAAAGCGCAATAAACGCATTGGAAACAGCAATGGCTGCCGTACGCGTTACACTGGCATTGATAGAGGAAGCGCGCACCATAGCCTCGTTATTGCCGGTGGCGCGGATACGCAACCCTGCCCCCGTTTTGAAAAACCATGTAAGCACAGCCACCCCTGCCGCACAAAACAGCAATATTACAATCAGCGATGCCACACCCTTTTCCGCAGGCATGCCCTGCTGTGCCAGCGAAAACACACTGTCTTTGCCCAGCAGCGACAGGTTGGGGCTGCCCGCCATAATAAACAGGTTTACACTGTACAAACCGGTCATGGTTAGAATACCCGCCAATATGGGCTGTATGCCTGCCTTGGTTTGCAAAAATCCGGTGATTGCTCCCGCACCCGCACCGCACAGCATACCCAGCACCAAACCCAAAAAGGGATGGCCCGCAATGGTAAGCATTGCAGAAACCGCCAGCCCTAGCGTGAAACTTCCATCCGCTGTTAAATCGGGCGTGTTCATTACCCGAAAGGAAATGAAGATACCCAATGCCAGCAGCGAATAGATAAATCCCAATTGAAATGTTCCCAATATGTCCATACGATAGGCACCCTGCCCCACCCTTATTGCACAAGTGGGGCATTGTGCCTGCGTCACCGCCTTCCGTTTCTTTTACCCTAGTTCCTACTTCTTTTAAATTATTCTACTTTTAAATTATTCTTCTATCAATACTGCATTCGAAAGTTCCGCCGGTATCGTAACGCCAATTGTATCAGCCGTTATCTTGTTGATAATGGTGATAAAGTTGTCCAGCGCAACCGCAGGGATTTCCGCTATGGGCGTGCCCCTAAAGTACTTATCTGCAATATCTGCAGATGCTGCGCCCACCTCTGTATCGCTGGTGCTTACCGTAGCCAGTGCGCCCGAAGCCACCATCACAGGGGCGCTGCCATATACGGGTATGCCAGCTGCCTTGGCAATTTCCGCCACCTGCGGCATTGCAGATTGCACCATAGAATCGATAGGCACAAAGATAGCGTCTACTTTTCCCACCAAAGCTTCCGCAGCCTGCTGCACCTCTGAAGAGTTTGTTACCGTTGCTTCCTGATACGTATAGCCATTTGCATCCAAATATTCTTTGGCTTTTTCCACTGTTATCACTGCATTGGCTTCCCCTGTATTGTACAGTAGGCCAAAGTTTTTCGCCTCTGGTGTCAGTTTCGCGGCCAGGCCAAATATTTCATCTACAGGCACCAGGTTGGAAGAACCTGTGGCATTGTGGTCTGGCTTATCCAAAGAGCTCATAATTCCTGCAGCCACCGGGTTTGCCACAGAAATAAATATCAGTGGAATATCACTGCCCTGATTTACAAATGCCTGTGCGGCGGGGGTGGCAATGGTTACCACAATGTCGTTATCCGAATTTGCCATTTCCTGCGCAATGGTGTTTAGCGTGCCGGTATCGCCCTGTGCATTTTTGTAGTCTACAGTCAGTTTGCTTTCATCGTATCCCAGCTCCGCCAGTCTGTTTAAAAAGCCTTCGCGCATTTCTGTAAACGTAGCATTCTCCGCCAATTGAATAATACCGATCTTGTAGTTGCCTTCTGGTACAGCTGCGCCATCAGCAGCTTGTTCTTCAGGTTCTGTTGCCTGCACACTTTCCTCTGCTGCGGGCTGCGCAGTTTCCTCTGCAGGGGCTTCTGTAGCTGCTTCTGTTGCTGCCGATGCATCTGTGGGTGTTTGCGCAGCAGGCGCGGGGGCGCTGCACGCAGTAAAGAGAGAGACCAATAAAACAAGTGCCAGTAGTAATGTCAGTGCTTTTTTCATGTTTGTTCCTCCATAAAGTATATAAATTTTTGTTTTGCGGATTCCAGAGATAGCTGTCAAGCAATCAAAAAAGCCCGCCCTTGTTATTCACAAGGACAGGCCATAAAATACCTGCGGTACCACCTTGATTGGCATACGTTTAATATGCCCACCTCATAGAATGCCAACACATTCCGCTCCTATAACGGGGAGATATCCGTCATCCCATACTTGGCAATGCCTTTGGGGGATGCCCTCTGCGGCCCATTTGTCCAACCCGCTACCACCAGGATTCCACCATCCCCGGCTCTCTGTGCGTGCGCTGCTAGTTTTACTTCCGCATCTTCGGTTTCTAGTTATAGATTAAATCACAATTCCATATGCTTGTCAATCTATTTTTTAAATTAATATTTGCCAAATCTTTATTTCATCTTTACTTTTTGCTTGCAGCTTTTGGAAGTTATGCTATAATTATTTTAAAGGTGGTGAGAATATGTCCAAATCTTTTGAGAACCGTAATATGTCCCAAGAACAAATTATACACGATTTAACACTAACTGTTGTACGCACCAGTATAGAGGGTTTCCAGCGCGGTAATGACTATCAAGTCTCTGATATCGACATTGCACAGTTCGCCTTCAACGTTTACGAAGAATGCTACCCAAAAATTTGTGAACTTGCCCTAAAAAAATAAGCGCAATCATATAAACCAGACAACCAAAATTCCCCGTCTGTATGAAAACGGGGAATTTTTTTATACAAATCTAAATTTTAATACTGATTCCAGATTGAAAAATGTTTTTCATTTTTCAATCTGCGCATACTGCGCGCGATTTATTACGAAGTATATCGCTCCATTTATTTTTTAGGGCGATGAAACAGGGGTTTTAAATCAGAATGAGTATTAGCGTCTATTTTCTATGCATTAGATAGATCGCCGTATTACTCTGCACCCAGCGCAGCCATCGTAATATAGTTGTAGGGCTGGTTGAAGTGCGGCAAGAAGAAAATATCCAGCAGTTTCAGCTTGTCTATGGTTACGGCTTCCTCTATTGCCAGCGAGAACATGTGTATGCCCATGGAAATATCCTCGTAAGAGGCTATTTGTGTGCCCAATACCCGCCGTGTTGTTTTATCGTAAACAATACGAATTTTTACGCGTTTGTTGTCCTTAATAAAGGCAGGTTTTTGTAGGTCTTCAAAATCCGTATGTGCCACATCAAAGCCGGCTTTCTTCGCAGCCTGCAAATTCAGCCCTGTGGATACCATTTTGTAATCGTATATATTAATGCCGTTGGATCCCTGCACCCCTGCAGATTCCAAAGCTGTGCCGCAAGCGTTGTGTGCCGCCACTATGCCGCTGCGCACTGCATTGGTAGCCAGCGCAATATAGGCTGGGCCTTGAAGGGCATTGCTATAAACCGTGGCACAGTCGCCAATTGCGTATACATCCTTCATGCTTGTTTCCTGATGCTTATTTACCAAAATAGCGCCGTTGTCAAACAAGGTAAGATTGTCCTTGGCATAGGCGCTGTTGGGATAAAAGCCAATTGCCAAAATGACCAAATCCATAGGGTACCGCCCCTTGTCTGTTACAAGGCCGGTTACCTTGGTGTCGCCCTCTATGCATTTTACCATTTCGCCATAGTGCAGCTCTATTCCATTGTCTTCCAGCACCTTATCCATATCGCTTGTAAACCAAGGATCATAATAGCCAGAAAGGCAGGTGTCCATTGCTTCAAATAACATTGCTTTTTTGCCACGCCTCTGCACTGCCTCCGCAATTTCCACACCTATATATCCCGCACCCACCACCGCAACATTTTTAATATCTGGGTTGTTCAGTGCTTCGTTAATTTTTTGTCCATCCTGAAACAGCTTTACCACTGCCACATTCTCTTTGTCCAGCCCCTCAATTTGGGGTTTAATGGGCAAAGAACCGGTTGCCAGAATCAATTTATCATACTCTTCGCAAATGGCATTACCCGCTTTGTCTTTTGCATGTACTTTTTTATTTTTGAAATCAATTTCCGTTACTTCGGTTTCCATATATACCGTGGCTTTTTTACTTTCAAACACTTCCTGCGAACAATAAAACAGTCCATCTGTACCCTCTATTTGCCTGCCCACCCACAGTGCTGTGCCACAGCCCAAATAGCTTAGGTTGGAGTTTCGATCAAAAATGACCAATTGGTTTTCGGGATAGTTATCAAGAATTGTGTTTGCTGCTGCAGTTCCTGCATGGTTTGCACCAATCAATACTATTTTACTCATAATACCATACCTCGCTTGTCATATTTTATTTATATATTATAGTATAAACCGCAATTCCACGTCCACACATATTTTACATGTTTTTTTATGATTTTCTGCTTTTTTTAAACACAAGCGACACCAATATTCAATATAAAATAGAAAAAACGTAAAAACGGGTGTTGTTTTTATTGAATAATTGTATAAAATAGATGATTTTAATTCCTTTTTTATTAAAATATGGTACACTATATTTACAAATATAAGTTTTTTCTAGGAGGGTATGGGGTATGAATTTAAGCACAATAAAGACGGATACTGTTTTTCACCTATGCGATTCCACCGATCGCCAAGTGCCTAACAGAACGTGGAAAACCGCTTTTTACGACCTGTCATCTGAAAACAACTTTTTTGTAAAGGACAAACATTTTTACAGAGACTTTCCCAGTGTAGCAAACACCTCCGGTTTGGATATCAACTTTTACGAGCACGCCAATATGTACTCTTTTACCGGCAGGCCTTTGCGAGTAACGCAAAGGAACGGCATCTACCTTACTTTAATGGAACAATTAAGCGAGATTGTTTCGTCCAGCAGGCGAAGCAGCCCACGCGAACCGCTAACAATAAACGTGTTGCTTTACGGCTTGCCACAGGCAGAGCTGCCCAATGCCAGCCATGTTTTGATAAACGGAAAAAGGGTAGAGTTTTCTGCCAGCACTTTAGATATAAGCACCGGCGGGCTTTGCCTTGTTTCAAAGCATCGCCTGCATTCCGCTTTCGACCCCTATTTTTTGGCGGCATTCACCTTAAACACAAGGGACGTATTTCTGCTTCCCGCAAAACTGGTGCGCTGCGGAAATTGCCCACAAATTGGCATCTATCAATATGATTATGGATTTCAATTTATATACGACACCCTCCCCCACGAGCAAGAGCGCCTTACATCCACGCTTTTAAACGCAAAGCTTTCATCTATTCTGCGCTAATATAGCCTTTTATGCAAAAAAACATGAACTGCCATCAAGGTTTTTGTGCTTCTTTTTGGGTATTTACACTTTGTTCAAACTTTTTTCACTTTAAAATCACACAGGCGGGTTATATTAAAAGCATACAAATTCTGCCACTGCTAGACACCATCTGCAGGCGGCAGTCCAAAAAAACCGCTTAGGCGTTTACATATACAATACGTTTTGGAGGTAAAGCCCATGGAAAACGTTTGACACCCCCAGTGCAGTGGCATTGGGGGTGTTCCTTTTTATCCGACCCAACATAGTGGTTCAGCTATTTTCATTCCTTTCACTGCCCAAACAATGCACCATAATATATTCTTCCTCATTTTCATCTACTATTTCAAACCCCAGGTTTAGGTACATTCTTGCAGCATAATTGTCCTTTTGAACTGCCAACGATGTCTTTTCATATCCTTCTTTCTTCAAGTGGTCTAACATCCGCCTCATCAATTGTGTTCCAATGCCTTTCCCCCGATACTCCTTATACAGTGAAATTGCAAATTCCGGCGTACTGCTATCTATATTGCCAAAGCCTTTTACGCTCCCGTCCAGTATTCGTACCCAAACTGCACCCACAGGTTTCCCATTTGCAATGGCAAGCAAACAATAGTCATCCGCCTTTCCAAAACCTTCTGTATAAACCTTAATTTCTGGTTGCTCTACAATGCTGCGGGGCAGTAAGTTTTTTTGATCTCTTTGAAATATGGCTTCATAGATAAACTCTTCCAGCAGATATAGTTCATCTGGTTTTAGCGGGCGTATTTCATAATCAAGCATACTTACCTCTCTCCAATACTATTTACCACAAAAAAACCAAAACCCCGACATTTTATATCTGCCGGGGTTTTCCATCTGCTATCCTTGAGAGCTATCGACTCCGCTCTCGGTTTCAGATACCGACTCTTCCAAATCCCCTCCGGAATCTCCATTGCCATTTTCGTCATTCTCGTTTGAAGAAGAATCCTCTCCCTCAGCACTGTTTTCTTTTGGGGCGTCCGTGCTCTTGGGCTTCTGTGTGCTTTGTGCCGCAGCATCTGCACTGGTATCTGCAGCCGCTGTTGCCGTTGCCTCTGCCGCTGTTGGGGCACAGTTAAAGACAAATTCAACATTCTTGCCACGCACTTGCGCAATCTGTATCATCTGCGAAGCAGTTACAAATTTATAGCCCTGACT
Organism: uncultured Christensenella sp.; assembly: GCA_964592125.1. GTDB lineage: Bacteria > Bacillota > Clostridia > Christensenellales > Christensenellaceae > UBA5399. Next base: position 13,171 of record CAZQBV010000027.1, on the reverse strand, counting down.
TTTCAGTTCTTTTATAATGCGATCTACAGCCTGCACCGATGTTTCACGTATATCATGCAGCAGTATAATGGAACCATCTCTTAGCTGGTCAGCATTCACCACATTGTTGTATACAGTATCTGGGTCTCGGTTGGCAGGTTTCCAATCCTCGGGGTCAACATCCCACATAATCTGCTCTCTGCCTATTTTCTGTGCAACTTCCTCGTTGATCGCTCCTTCTGGCGGCCTATCCATAAAGCTGCGCTTACCCGTAATTTCGGCTATGGCATCGTTTGTCTTTACCGTCTGTTCCTTCACCTGATCCAAAGACCATTTCAGAAAGTTGCTTGTATGATCCCAGCTGTGTCCGCCAATTTCGTTCCCCTCATCATACATACGTTTCACCACATCTTTGTGTTTCCCCACATTCTCGCCCACCAGAAAGAATGTCGCGTTCACATCATTGTCTTTCAATATATCCAGCAGCTGCTCTGTATAAGCGCTCGGGCCATCATCAAAGGTCAGTGCTACCACTTTATCGGCAAGGGGGTCTATGCCCGAAAGGCTCTGTGGCTGCATAAAAGTATCATCCATATATAGCTGAGGCAACGGCGTTATATTCCATGTAGCCGCTGCGTCACTTCCCTGCTGCACGTCCGTTTGCTCTTCCCCCGGTGCAGCAGGCATCGCCCCGCCACCATACAAAAATTCGCGATTTGCAGGGTTTATAATAGCATCCAGCTCTGCCATGGGAATGCAAACCTCTATTGTCCCCGCCTCGGCCGGCGCCACCATGCCCTTGTTAAAGTAAAAAATAATTTTGTTTTCAGGTGTTATTACAAAGTTGGAATAGTTTTGCTGGGTGGCGGCTGTGCCCTGCTCAAACAAACTCTCATCCATATTTTTTTGCACAATCTCGTTTCGCAGTAGCGATTCACGCACTTTATTTGCAACAATTGGCAAATAGTCCTGAGCGGTATCAAATACGTCATCCGGTCCCAGACGTTGTGCCGATTGCAAATTGTATACAAAGGATGCTATCTCATTCTTCTTATCCGTTTTTCCAGAATATGCTGTTTCCGTAAATTTGATTCCCAACAAGTCGCTGCCCACACGGAATGGCTTGTATGTAAGTGTAAAGTGATATAAACCCAGATTCTGATCCGGGGCGCCCATATTGCTCGCTTCACCGCGGAAGGTTTCCAATTCTTGATTCACATAAGCTGCAAGTTCTGAAGAAACAGATGTATTTTGGCTCACTTCGGGGCAATCCGCCGAAATCAACATATTTCCCGCAGTTTCCAGTGAAGTATTTTTTGTTACCCCTTCGGTTTCTTCTACCAACCTATTTTGTGCCATTTGCTCGAATTGAGCACGTTGTGTTTCCGCATCCACAGCAGTGCTTTTTTCTTCCGTCTTGGGGGCACAGGCCAACAAAAGCGACATACTAAAAGCTATTAGCAACAGCAACGCAGCTGATTTTTTACCTTTTTTCATTTGCAGAACCTCATTTAATTGCATTTTTAACGCAATTATACCACAAACACCCCCTCCATTGGCTGTTTGTTCATACTTTTTTACACCTGTATGCAATACCACTTGGTTTGAAAAAGCATACCGCTTGCCAAAAACACCTTTTTTTACCCCTTTGCGTAGCGTATAATACACCTGTAAAGGAGAGACTGGGGTGAAAATACGAATTGAAGAGCAGCCGGACTTGGCCGAAGACGAAATTATCATTCGATGTGCACAGGTAAACCAGCGCATACGCCAGTTGCACCAATCCATACTGGATCAAACTTTGGCTTGCCCGCAAATTGTGTTTTACAAGGAGGATAGCGAGTATTACTTTCCACTTTCGAATGTTTTGTTTTTTGAAACAGAAGGAGACACCGTATATGCTCACACCGCAAAGGACAGTTATAAAACAAAAAACAGGCTATATGAGTTGGAAAAAACACTTCCCCGCAAATTCATTCGCGTTTCCAAATCCACCATTTTAAATGCCGAGTTGGTTCATGCAATTACAAAGAACCTTGCCTCATCCAGTCGTGTGGAATTTTTGGGAACACACAAAAACGTGTATGTCTCGCGCCGTTACTACAACCACTTAAAACAAAAGTTAAATGAAAGGAACAATTTACTATGAAAAAAAGAAATTGGTTTTGGGGCATCTTCTTCATCCTTGCCACCATACTGCTGATAGCCAGCCAATTGGGTTCGTTTGTGGCAATAGGCTTTTGGAGCCTACTGGCAACCATTGTTCTGGTGGCAATTATTGTGCAAAGCTGTGTGTATAGGGCATGGCCGGGCATATTTGTACCACTGGCACTGCTGTACCTTATATTCCAAACACCCTTGGGGTGGCCATATCTTGCACCGTGGATTCTTATTATTGCGGCAATTCTGCTTTCTATTGGGTTTCAAATACTGTTCCGCAGCAGGCCTTGCAACCCCAACAACTATACGGGAGCCAACATAAAAAGCGATGTGTCGGATAACAATGACGACAACCATCCCATAATCAATCTAAAATTCGGCAACGTTGTGCGCTACCTGCGCTCTACCGCATTTACCGGAGGAGAATTTTCTTGCCACTTTGGCGCAATAGAAGTGTACTTCGACCATGCCACACTTAGCCCGCAAGGTGCAGAGCTGTTTTTGAACTGCCACTTTGGCGCAATAAAGCTGTTTGTTCCCCGGAATTGGCCTGTTGAAAACCGCACACAGGGCAGCATGGGCGGGCTTGATTTTAAAAACAGTGGTATTGCTCAGACTGATCACAGCCTGCCCAAGCTGGTGCTAACTGGCAGTATCAACATGGCAGGTGTGGAGGTATTCTACATATAGTTGCATTGCAAAAAAGGCGCACTGCGCCTTTTTTTGTTATACAACATGCCCGCTTTATATAAGTCAACACCCTGTTTCCAAAGTTTCTTGATTCTTCTGCATGTTGTTTTATACCAATTCCAATTTGAAACATTTGTTTCAAATCACGCGCAATATGCGCGACTCGAAAAATAGTTTTTTATTTTTCAAGCGGGAATGTCGTTCAATAGTGATTCCATCCAAAATGCAGAGCGTTTTGGAACTGCCGTATGGCAGTGATAGAAATATCGCTTTTGCGATATTTCTATCAGGGATCAGTATTACCAGCCTTCGCAGCTTGAAAACCACCCTGTACATTGCTGTATTTTTAGCGTATGATAAAGTTATTATATTTGCAATTATGGGGAACATATGGAACAGAATTTGATATTGGAAAATACAGAACTTTTTGAAAATTTCTTTGATTATACCATGACCGGCATTTGCGTATTCCGTTTTGACGAGCAGCGACAAGAGTATATCTTTGTTTTTTGCAACCCGGCTTTTTACGCGCACAACAACTTTCTGGAGGGTGACGTAATAGGCAAATCTTTTCCGGAAGTTTTTCCCATGAGCTTGGAAAACGGCATGTATGCAAAAGTGAAAGAGGTAGATGAAACCGGCAAAGCACTGGAACATTTGCTATCATATTACAACGAAGCAAGAGGCATGGTCTATCAGCAGTTTCAAATGTTTAAGCTAAGCCACAAGTATGTAATTACTATGTTTAACGACATTACCGAAATAAAAAAATCGGAAAATATAATTAAGCTGGAACAAATCAAATACAGCCAAACCATTAATTCGCTTACATGTGGCGTAATTACCACAGATGAGCAAAAAAAAGTGACACTGATGAATAAATACGCCTATCGAATACTGGAATTGCCCGAAGATGAGGATGTGACTGGTGAAAAGATAGAAGATTTGTATACTCTACAAAAAACCGAGTCTGACAAGCTTTTGCACAAGTTGGTGGATGGTTTTGATGCGCAAACCATACTATGTCGCAACGGAAGCACAAAGCTTGTGGTGCCTAGAGTGGTACCTTTGTTTGATAGCAAGGGAGATCGGCACGGTTATGTATTCAGCTTTGATGATGTTTCCAATTTTGTGAAAACGCAAGAAGAACTAATGTACCTCAATTACCATGATACGCTTACAAAATTTTATAATCGAAATTTCCTAAGCATTTATTTGGCAAATAACACAAAAGAAACCGGAGTGGGTGTTATATATGCGGATGTAAACGGTCTTTCCAAAATAAATGAAGCCCGGGGCTCCAACATTGGGGATGATGTGCTTAAAAAGTGCGCGCAAGCTTTTCAGCACAACCTTTCAGACGATACCATTTTAGTTCGATTTGGGGAAGATGATTTCATTGCAATTGTGTTTTTGCGGTTTGGACTAAACTTAACAAACATCGCCAACCGCATCAGCAGCGAGTTTGCCAGAGAATGTAAGGATTGGAATACCACTTTGTCTATTGGCACCAGTGTGGTTGGGGTGGATGCACAGGACATTCGCGATGCAATCTCTATTTCCCACAACAAAATGAACGCACAAAAAATAATGAGCGACCAAAGCATTCGAAGTTCTGCATTAAGTTCGCTTATGGCAGCTTTACAGGCAAAAAGCTACGAGACTGAAGAACATGCACAAAGATTGAATGACGTTTCTCAACTATTTGCGAAAAAACTAAAATTAGACGAAAGAGACATGAATCATTTGGCACTTTTATCCGTTCTGCATGATGTGGGCAAAATTGGAGTGCCAGAGTATGTTTTAGATAAACCCGGTAAGTTAACAAACGACGAATGGAAAATAATGCGTAACCATACGAATTTGGGATATAGAATTTTGATGTCTACGCCCGGTTTGGAGGAAGTTGCCCCCTTGGTTCGCTCTCACCACGAAAGGTGGGATGGGGCAGGGTATCCCGATGGCTTGAAGGAAACTGAAATTCCGCTACTGTCTAGGATGATTTCACTTGTGGATAGTTACGACGCCATGACAAACGACAGGGTATACCGCGGCGCATTGTCCCAACAGGAAGCCATTGATGAAATACTAAAAAATAGCGGAAAACAATTCGACCCCCATTTGGTGGATATTTTTCTGCAATCACTCAACGAGGTGGGCTAACTGCGCCATATCGTATAGCTTTTGCGTCGTTTTCCAGTTTCTTGCCGTTGCCACGCTCCATGTTTTTGCTATGGCCGCTGCCAGTTTGGAATCCCGAATACTTTGTGCGCACAGCAAATATAACTCGCGTTTTCCAACGCGAAGTTTATCTGTATATCCCGTTCCGCAAAGCATCCGCACGGTTTCCTGCACCGGAGAATCCTTCAAAAAATAAACATACAGATGCTCCACTTTTGGGTTGGCAGCTTCCGCTTCTGCCAGCTCCATTGGTGTGTACGGCATTTGCTGCACCACTGCACTTATTTCATCCCTGTTTCTAATGAAAATGGCACTTTCAAAACCAAAACGCATAGCAAATTCACTTTGCATTTTTTCCGCCAAGGTTTCTGCATCCTCTGCGGTCTCAAAAGCTGCATTGCCGCTTTGTATATAGGTTTTCACTTGTTCCAAGCCAAGGTCAAAAAGCCATTGCCTTAAATCAGCCATTTTCACAATGTTTTTTCCGCCAACATTTATTCCTTTAAAAAGTGCTATATAGCGCATCGTATCTCTCCGTCTTTGTACTTGTCTAATACCAAACTTCCCCACCTGCACCAGCAAGCGGGGAAGTGATTTTCGGTAAAAATCTGCTTATACCAATTCCGATTTAAAACCTCTGTTTCATCGCCCTAAAAAATAAGTAAATGAAGCTGTATACTTCGTAATAAATCGCGCGCAGTATGCGCGACTCGAAAAATGTTTTTTCATTTTTCGAGTGGGAATGTCGTTCAATGGTGATTTCGTCCGAAATGCGGAGCATTTCGGAACTGCCGTATGGCAGTGATAGAAATATCGCTTTTGCGCTATTTCTATCCAGAATCAGTATTAGTCTTATTTCTTGGCTTGTGCCTCTGCCTTCTTTTTAAATATTTCTTTTAACGATTCTTCAAACGGCGCACGCGCAATGCCATATTCCGTTATAATCGCTGTAATATTTGCCGCATCAGTTACATCAAAAGCAGGGTTAAACACCTTCACACCCTCGGGTGCCATGCGTTTTTCGTACCACATTTCCGTTACTTCCTCTGCCGGGCGTTGCTCTATGTGAATGTCCTTTCCCGTGAGGGTATTCATATCTATTGTGGAGGTTGGCGCCACCACATAAAACGGCACATTGTAATATTTTGCCGCCAGCGATACATAGGAAGTGCCCACTTTGTTGGCAGTGTCACCATTGGCCGCCACGCGATCGCAGCCTACAAACACAGCATCCACCCAGCCCTCTTTCATTACCGAGGGCGCCATATTGTCACAAATCAACGTGGTATCCATGCCAGAGCTTTGCAGCTCGAAAGCGGTAAGGCGGGCACCCTGCAGCAACGGGCGCGTTTCATCGCAAAACACCTTGAAATTGTAGCCCTTCTCCTGCCCCAAATACATGGGCGCAGTGGCTGTGCCATACTGTATGGTTGCCAATTTGCCTGCATTGCAGTGGGTTAACAGCCCCATGTTGGGCTTTAGCAGCGATAGGCCATATTCGCCCATTGTTTTGCATACCCAAACATCCTCGTCCCGAATTTCCTGCGATTCTTTCAGCAACAAAGCTTTTATTTCGTCTACTGTTTTCCCTTTGTTCTCCAGCACCACACCTTCCATGCGGTTCAATGCCCAAGACAGGTTCACTGCTGTGGGGCGCGCGGAATCCAGATAGTCCTTTGCCTTTTTAAACTGCGCATAAAAATCGTCAAAGCTGTCTGCCTGTATTTCCTTGGCCGCAAGGTATATGCCATAGCCCGCCGCCACACCAATTGCTGGCGCACCGCGCACCTGCAGCAGGTATATTGCATCCCAAATGCTCTTTTGCGTTTTTAAATGCAGCATCTCTATATTATAGGGAAGCTGCGTTTGGTCTATTATCACCAATGCGCTGTTTGCGTCATCCAACGCCACGGTTTCTATGTTCATTATATTTTGCTGTTCTGCCATCTTATAGTTTCCTTTCTTTATTGCCCTCTATACTTCGTATTACAGGGATTTCGCCACGTTCAGGAAGCAATCCAAAAATTGCTGCCCCGTTTTAAATTCCGACCGTTTTTTAATAAATTGCTTTGCCGCCAGCACCACAATTCGCTCGGCACGCGTGCGCTTTTGCTCATCGGGTATTTGCGTTAGGTCTATTACCTGCGCCAGCCCCACTGTACGGCGATTAATTTCCAGCCCTGTTACGCCAGCGGTATCTGCCAGTATCGTATCCAAAAAATATTCCTTGTAGCCCGGCGCTTTTGCCATGGGTTCTATCACCTTCTGGTCAAACAGCTTGTTGTATTTTACCTTAAACAGGTCTACCACCTGCACAATCACTTCCTCTATCCACGCAAGGTACGCTTTCTTTTCCGCGCCATCCGCCATAGTTGCATCGCCATTTGCCCATGCAAACATCATATTGGCAATTACATTGCCTATGTCGTACCCCATGGGTGCATAGAATGCAAATTCAGGATCCATCACGCGGGTTGCGCCCTGCTTAATGAAAATAGAGCCAGTGTGCAAGTCGCCATGAATCAGTGCCTGCGCATTGTTCATAAAATCATATTTCAGCTTGGCAACTTCCAAATGCAGCTCCTTATCCTCATACAGCTCTTTTTTCATAAACTCTGCATTTGGGGGAAACACTTTGTTGCGGTTCAGTTCATTATTATATGGCTCTGTATACACCAACGCTTCGGAAATATCTGCACAAAGTTGCGGATTGGTAAAGTTTTTCACAGCCTCTTTTTTCTCTTTGGAATCCATCATGCGGTCTGTAGTTAGCAGCAATGTATTTGCCAAAAACGTGGTAATATCCTCCGCAAATTGCGGAAATATTTTGTGTTGCATCAGCGCAGTGCGCATCACTTGATAATCGGATAAGTCCTCCATAGAAAAACTCTTCATAGTGGGGTCGTATAGATATACGGAGGCCACCAGCCCTGGCGCCAGCTTGGCCTCCAGTTGCAGCATTTCCACCTCTATGCGGTTGCGATCTGTAGAAATATCAAAATCTTTGGAAATGCGAAGTTCCTCGCCAGCCTGCTTTACAATTACAGATTTATCGCTGTTTTCATCCCACACGCGGAACACATAGTTCAGGTTTCCGTCGCCAATCTCTTTGGATTGCAGCTTGGCATTCTCGTCAAATAGTTCCAGCTTTTCCCTAACGTATTCTATGACATCCTCTGGTTTCATTAGAAAATAAGTATCAAAACGCGACATAATAGCCTCCTTATTATTTGCATTTATTATGTGTCTATAGTACCATGGCAAATTTCATTTTTCAACAGTCACAAACACACAACCGCTGGCCTTGTTGCTTTACTCCTTCCAAAATTCCAAAGCCCGTTTCAGTGCCTGATTGAAAAAATACCAATCATGTCCACCGGATTGTTCCTCGTAGGTAAAGTCCAGCGCCAGCTTGTTCATTTCGCTGTCAAACCTGCGGCATGCAGATAAGAAAACATCCTCCAAACCACAAGCACAATATAGCTTGGGCTTCTGCGGTGCTGTTTGCGCCTGCCCTGCCAGTGTAAGCAAATCATCCACCTGAGCCCAATCCAAATTTTCCCCAAATATATTTTTAAAATCCTGTGTCAATTCATCTTTGTATTCTGGCTTTTTGCGTATATCATCAAAGTATTCGCCCAGAAACAACGCCCCCGGCGAAAGCGCCGCGCCATAGCCAAAACGCTCGGGATAGGCCAGCGCGCATTTTAGCGCACCATAGCCGCCCATAGAGCCACCTATCACCGCAGTATCTTCCCGTTTGGCAGAAATATGAAATACGCTTTCGCAAATTTGCGGCAGCTCCTGCGCCACATAGCTAAAATAGCTGGGGCCGTGCTTCATATCCGCATAAAAGCTGCGATCCACACTGGGCATTATCACAACAGTTTGTTGTTCCTGCGCAAATACGGGCAGCATAGTGTAGTCCACCCAGCTATCGCAATCTCCCATTAGGCCATGCAATAAATACACTACTTTAAAAGCCTTCCTACGCCGAAATATATTGGGTACCACCACCGATATTTTGGTATCCATTTTTAATGTTTTGGAATACACCGTACCACGTAATATCATGTTTGTTCCTCCGTAAATTTCTATCCTATTATAATAGTACGCTGCACCCAACCGGTCAACCAGCTCTTATATACGCGTATGTGCGAAATTTATTTCAAGCTGTGCTTCTGTTTGTATCTGCTATGTTTCAGTCTGGTGCAAACCTTGCTATAAAAAGCTTTCTTGCCTCTGCTTTTCTTGACACTCCCAGTTAAAAATTGTATGATTACTTATAAAGAAAATAACAATAGTCGGGAGAAAATTATGTCTGGTTATCCATCGATTTTTGAAGCAAAAGAACAGATTTTAGATATTGGTAAAAGGATGTACGACAAGGGATTTGTGGCTGCAAACGATGGCAACATCAGCTGCCGCATTGCTGCGGACACCATACTAACCACACCCACCGGCGTATCCAAAGGCTTCATGACACAGGATATGATTGTTAAAATGAAGATGGACGGCACGGTGCTGGAGGAAGGCGCTTACAAGCCCTCATCCGAAGTGAAAATGCACATTCGCGCCTATCAGGAAAACCCCGAGATTATGGCAGTAACACATGCGCATCCCCCCATTTCCACCGCGTTTTCCGTGGCGGGCATGGGGCTGGATTTACCCATACTTACAGAGGGTATTTTGGCTCTGGGCAATGTGCCCATAGCAAAATACGCTACACCGGGTACAGACGAGGTGCCCAATTCCATAGCGCCATTTTGCAGGGAATACAATGCTGTGCTGCTTTCCAACCACGGTGCGCTTACCTGGGGAGATAGCCTAATTCAGGCATTTTACCGCTTGGAATCTACAGAATATTATGCATCTATGATTATGTATGTGAGAAATATTATTGGCCAGTACAATTTGTTAAGTTGCGAGCAGGTAGCGCCACTGATGGAACGCCGTATGCGAGAAGGTATTAAGGGCGGCGGCATGCCCTCCTGCGCAATCAAAACCACAAATGACAAAGATGTGTTACCCGGCTCTATGCCAGCAAGTGGCACTGTGCCTTTTGCCACCGCATCTACCAGCGCCTGTGCCAGCAGTCTGGAAGCAGAGCTAGAAGCAGCAGTAAAGCGTGTATTGGGTAGGTAACAGCCGTTACAACGCTTTTCTTGAAAGGTGGCCTATTTGAAGTATATTATCATTGGCGGTGTGGCAGCCGGTATGTCTGCTGCCTCCAAAATAAAAAGAATAGAAAAAGATGCAACCGTACACGTTTACGAAAAGGGTGCCTACCTTTCGTATGGCGCGTGCGGTCTTCCTTATTATGTGGCAGGTTACAACAACGACCATACCAAAATGATTGCTCGCACAAGAGAGCAGTTTGATGCTGCTGGCATACAAACCTTTCTGCACCACGAGGCAGTGCAAGTGAATGCCCATAGCAAAACAGTTACCATAAACGATTTGCGCTCTGGGCGGCAAATAGCCGACAATTACGATAAATTGATGATTGCCACTGGCGCTTCTGCCATACAAATTCCTGTGCCCGGCATAGAAAAAAGGGGTGTCTATTTTTTAAAAACACTGGAAGATGGCTTGCTTTTGAAGGAGCAAGTTGGCCAGTATGGCATACATAGTGTGGTAGTAATAGGCGGCGGTTATATTGGCGTAGAAGTAATGGAGGCCATGCATGCCTTGGGTAAGAACGTTACCTGCATAGAGGCAATGCCCCGCATACTTTCCACCTTTGACAGTGAAATTGCGCAAATGGCGCATAAAGAGCTGGAAAGCAAAAAGGTGCAAATACGCACTGGCGAGCGCGTTACAGAGCTAAAAGGCGGCAGCAACGTAAATGCGGTTGTTACAAACAAAGGGGAATACCCTGCGGATTTGGTTGTAGTGGCGGCGGGCATTCGCCCCAATACAGCATTTTTACAAAGCACAGGCATCGCACTGGAGCAAAACGGCGCCGTGGTAGTGGATAGGCAAATGCGAACCTCTCTGCCCGATGTATATGCCGCTGGCGACTGTGCCATGGTGTACGACCTAATGCGCAAAACCAATGTGTACCTGCCGCTGGGCACCACTGCAAATAAGTGCGGTCGTTTGGCAGGTGCCAATATGTGTGGCGGTCAAGAGGAGTTTGTGGGCGCAGTATCTTCCTCTGCACTCAAGGTATGTGATTTGCAGTTGGGGCGCACAGGGCTTTCCCAAGCAGATGCACAGGCAATGGGCTACAACGTGGGCACTGTACTGGTAGAGGCCACAAACCATCCGGCCTATTACCCCGGGCAAGCTCCCTTGTGGATAAAAGTGCTGTTCGAACGGCCTTCAATGCGCATATTGGGCGCACAGCTTTGCGGGCAAAGTGGCGCGGCGCTGCGCACGGATATTTTTGCCGTTGCGCTTCACGCAGGTATGACCACCAAAGAATTGGGGCAAAGCGACCTTATATATTCCCCGCCGTATGCGGGCGTTTGGGATGCAGTGCACATTGCATGCAATGCAGCAAAATAGTTGGACACGTGAGGCAATATGACTAAGGTAACCACCCTAACCGAAGCAATTCATAAAATACCCAACGGTAGCACTGTAGCCATTGGTGGCAATGTGCTGCACCGTGCACCCATGGCATTGGTTCGCGAATTGGCAAGGCAGGAAAAGCAGAATTTAGCACTGGTAAAAACTGCGGGCGCAATGGATATAGATCTGCTTTGTTTTGCAGGTTGCGCAAGCAGTGTAGATGCCGGTTTTATCAGTTACGAAACAAAATTTGGACTGGCAAATCATTACCGCAAGGGTGTTCAAGATGGTCAAATTAAGGGCAACGAGCATGCCTGCTACACTGTGATTTCCGCACTTCGGGCAGCACAGGCAGGCATTCCTTTCATGCCGGTAGCTGGGCTGACTTCCAGCGATTTGATACAACAATGCGATTATTTTTCTATTATAAATGATCCCTTTTCCGGAAAGCCTGTCACTGTGGTACAGGCCATTGCACCGGATTTTGCCTTGCTGCATGTGCACAAGGCCGACACACATGGCAATGCCATCATCACACAGCCGTGCTTTGAAGATGCGCTACTTGCACGGGCATCCCGGCATGTAATTGTCACTGCAGAGGAAGTTGTTTCTCCCGAACGGATGCGATACGAATCCAATCAAGTAAACATTCCCAGCGTACTGGTGGATGCAGTGGTTCCACTGCCCAGCGGGGCAAGACCGTGCTCTTGTTGGCCACTGTACGACATTGCAGAGCGCGAGATACAAGCCTTCAAAGAATTGCGTGTGCAGGCCGACCTGCGGAGCTGGCTAAAGCAATACGAACGTAACGACTATGCACAGCGGGGAGGCTATTGACATGATACGTATGAACAGTGAGCCCGCTCGTGATTACAATGCTGCAGACATGATGCTCTGTGCCATGTCCCGACTGATACAGGACGGTGAAACCGTGTTTCAAGGGGTTTCCTCGCACATGCCTCTGATTGCAATACTGCTGGCACGAAAGCTACACGCCCCCAACGCCATACACCTGAACATACCCGGCGGAGTGAACCCGGAAGAGTTGGCTCTACAGGACTATTCCAGCGCTGGCGGTACATTGCTTGCGGATTGCGAGGCTGTGTTTCCCCTTGCTGATGTGTTCGACCTCTCTATGCGCGGGCGGCTGGATGTGGCTTTTTTAAGCGGCATACAGTTTGATGTAGCAGGCAATGTGAATGCCTCTGTAATAGGCAACTACCACCATCCAAAGGTGCGCATGCCGGGCGGCGCAGGCAGTGCCGTGTTAATTCCCACGGCCAAACGCGCCTTGCTATGGCGTACAAAACACGACCAGCGCACTTTTGTGCAGCAAGTAGACTTTGTTACCACACGTGGCAATATAGACCGCATTGTAACACCGTTGTGTATTTTTCAATATGTAAATGGGCAGCTTGGCTTGGAAAGCATTCACCCCTACTCCAATTTTGACGAAGTGCAAAACAATACCGCATTTGTATTGGATAGAGCAGCCGTAGGCATAACGCCTGCCCCCACCGTAGAGGAAATGCGGATTCTAAACAGTATAGACCCAAACAACTTGCGGCACATAGAGTTCTAGCCTACATAATACTAATCTCTAATAGAAATCGTTGCAAAAGCAATGATTTCTATAGCCGCA
>CAZQBV010000026.1:0-29323 GCA_964592125.1 uncultured Christensenella sp. | reverse complement strand
CATTCTGCTGCACTTCAGCTTCCCCCATGCCCGCTTTTATGGGGCCGAAAGCTACGTCTTTCCCCACAGTTTCCTCAAACAGCTGGTATTCCGGATATTGAAACACAACTCCCACAGACTTCCTTAGCACTTTTCGGTCATAGCCAGTCGCGTTGATATCTGCGCCATCCAACAGTACTTTGCCACTGTCTGGCTTCATCAAACCCGCCATTTGCTGTATCAGAGTGGATTTCCCACAACCGGTATGTCCAATAATACCCAAAAATTCGCCGTCCTCCACCTTCAGATTAACATCTCTTAGGGCATGCACTGCAAAGGGTGTCCCCGGCATATATGTATAATTTAAGCTCTGTACTTCAACCGACATAATTCCTCTACCAATTCCTCTAGCGTTGTGGGCGGCTGTTGCAATCGTATGCCACGCTTTTTTAGCTCATTTGCAATCTGCACTGCAGGCGGGGGCATCAGCCCAGCAGCCACAAGCTTTTCCGTATGAGAAAAAACCTCGGCTGGTGTTCCTTCATCTGTAATTTTCCCCTTTTCCATCACAAAAACCCGGTCACAGCCCGTTGCCTCTTCCATATAGTGTGTTATAAAAACAATCGTCTTGTGCTCCTGCTTATTCAAGCGTTTAATGGTTTCCATTACTTCCTGCCTGCCTTGTGGATCCAGCATGGCAGTGGGTTCATCAAACACAATTATTTCTGGGTGCATGGCCAGTACCCCTGCAATGGCAATGCGCTGTTTCTGCCCACCAGACAGCATATGCGGCGCACGCTTTCCCATCCCCTGCATATCCACTGCTTGCAAGGCCTGTTCCACCCTCTCCACTATTTCTTCTCGCGGCACTCCTAAGTTCTCGGGGCCAAAAGCAATGTCTTCCTCCACGATTGTAGAAACAATTTGATTGTCTGGATTTTGAAATACCATGCCCGCTTTGCTGCGAATATCCCATGTTTTTTCTTCATCCGAAGCATCCATCCCCAATACCTTCATGCTGCCCTCTTGCGGAGTCAGCAATACATTAATATGTTTTGCAAAGGTGGATTTCCCACTGCCATTGTGCCCTAAAACAGCAACAAACTCGCCCTTTTTCACAGTAAGAGTAACCCCATCCAAAGCTATATGGTAGTTATCCTCATCTGCCATGTACACATACTTCAAATCTCTTGCTTCTATAATAGGCATATCCACTCCACACCAAAAACTGTGCTTTTCTTGTTCAAATTAAAAAGGGGGCATATCAAAGCATATTCATACTTTAACAGTCCCCCGTTTTTCTATGCTTATGCCCATTTCATAGGCAATCAACACACTAAAATCGCAAGCCGTAGCTATTTATACAAATTCTAAAATAACAATTTCAGCTGCGTCACCGCGTCTTTGACCCATCTTTATAATACGAGTGTAACCGCCGCCCTGACCCAGACTTTTTGCACGCTCTGCATACTTGGGTGCAATCTCCCTAAATAGTTTTTCCACTACAGGGTGCTTTACATCACCAGTGCGTTTTGCATAGTCATACTTGCTTTCTTTCGACTGCTTCTCTTCTGGAAAATCATACAAATATTCCATAATAGCACGCCTTGCTGCCAGTTTTTTTGCGGAGTCATTCGATACCTTTGTGCTTGTGCCGTCTATATTCTTCGTCACTTCCACAGTGTCATCATAGGTACGAATTGCTTTTGTAATCAACTTTTCAGCAACACGCTGCGTTTCTTTGGCACGCCACTTTGTGGTTTCTATCTTGCCATACTTTATAAGCGATGTTACCAAAGTACGTAAAATCGCCTTTCTTTGATCGGACGGTCTGCCCAATTTTCTGTAAGCCACAGTTTTCTTACCTCCTCAGTCATCCTGACGCAAGCCCAGACCCAAAGCAGCCAGCTTCTGCTGCACTTCTTCTAGCGATTTCTTGCCCAGGTTACGTACTTTCATCATTTCTTCTTCATTGCGCATAATCAACTCTTCAACCGTGTTAATACCTGCCCGCTTTAGGCAATTGTACGAACGAACGGAAAGATCCAGCTCTTCTATTGTAATTTCCAGTATTTTTTCTTTTTTGTCTTCTTCCTTCTCTACCATAATTTCTACATCACTTACATGGTCTGTCAGGTTGATAAACTGTACCAAATACTCACTCATTATTTTCGCTGCCAGTGATACGGCCTCGTCCACATGCATGCTACCGTTTGTAGAAACATCCAGCGTCAATTTGTCAAAGTCCGTAATTTGGCCTACACGCGTATTCTCCACAGAGAAATTCACCCTGGTAACTGGTGTAAACAGGGAGTCCATAGGAATCACGCCAATGGGCATATTGGGAGTCTTGTTTTTCTCTGCAAGTACATAGCCCCTACCCTTTTCCAACGTAATTTCCATGAACAGAGTAGCATCTTTTTCCAACGTGGCAATGTGCATACCCTTATTGATAATTTCCACTTCGGAATCATGCTCTATATCTGCAGCCGTTACTTCACCCGGCCCCTTTGCGTTTACTATCAACTTCTTGGGCTCATCTGTAAACATTTTTGCGCACAACCCCTTAAGGTTCAGCACAATGTTGGTGCTATCCTCGTGCACGCCTTCTATGGTAGAAAACTCGTGCAGCACACCGTCTATTTTTACACTGGTTACCGCCACGCCCGGCAGGCCGGACATAAGTATCCTGCGTAATGAGTTGCCAAGCGTTGTACCAAATCCACGCTCCAGCGGCTCCATCACAAAGGTAGCCGTCTGCTTGTCTTCACTCATGCTTGTACATTCTATGTTCGGTCTTTCTATTTCAAGCATTCTATAACCTCCTGTTCCTAAACACCGTCACCGATTATCTGGAATACAACTCAACAATCAAGTGCTCTGCAATAGTGAGGTCAATATCATCCCTTTCGGGCATTGCCACAACTTTGCCTTTGAGATCTGCAATGTCCAGCTCCAGCCACTTGGGAGTTGCTCTCTCGCCCTGTTCCTTCAGCATTTTAAAATGCTCTTTCGAAACAGACTTGGAAGCTACGCTTATCACATCGCCATCCTGCACTGTATAGGATGGAATATCTAGCTTTTTGCCATTCACTTGTATGTGACCATGCATTACTATCTGTCTTGCTTGTGCACGAGAATCACCAAGCCCCAAGCGGAAAGTAACATTGTCCAATCTGCGTTCCAAAAGCTGCAAAAGGTTGTCACCAGTTTTGCCCTTCATTTTTGCAGCTATCAAAAAGTAATTGTGAAACTGGCTCTCCAACACGCCATAAGCGCGCTTTGCTTTTTGTTTCTCACGAAGCTGTGTTCCATATTCACTCATTTTACGTCTGCCCAGTCCATGCTGTCCTGGCGGTGTTGGGCGCAGAGTGAACGCACACTTTTGCGAATAACAGCGATCACCCTTCAAAAATAATTTTGCGCCTTCCCTACGGCATAAGCGGCAAACAGGTCCTGTATATCTAGCCATAAATCAATTCCTCCTTACACCCTTCTACGCTTCGGCGGACGGCAACCGTTGTGCGGTATAGGCGTCACATCCCGAATCAGCGTTACTTCAAGGCCTGCAATCTGCAATGCGCGAATTGCTGCTTCCCTGCCAGCACCAGGACCCTTTACAAAAACCTCTACTGTTTTCAGTCCATGCTCCATAGCTGCTCTTGCAGCCGTTTCTGCAGCTGTTTGGGCAGCAAAAGGTGTACTTTTTCTAGAACCACGGAAGCCCATGGCACCGGAACTTGATTGTGAAAGCGCGTTCCCGTTCATATCCGACATTGTAACAATTGTATTGTTAAAGGAAGAACGAATGTGCGCTTGGCCTTTTTCAATGTTCTTTTTTTCTCTGCGTCTCCTAGAGACTCTCTTTTTAGGTGCAGCCATACTCTATTCCTCCTCCTTATTTCTTCTTGCCAGCAACTGTGCGTTTTGGTCCCTTGCGGGTACGCGCATTTTGCTTGGTACTCTGGCCACGAACGGGCAGGCCTTTTCTGTGCCTAATACCACGGTAGCAGCCAATCTCCATTAGGCGTTTGATGTTGAGCGAGGTTTCCCTTCTCAAATCACCCTCCACCTTCAGGTTGCGGTCAATATATTCCCTTAGTTTTGAAACATCCGATTCTCCCAAATCACGCACTCGGATATTGGGATCCACCATTGTGGCAGATAAAATCTCCTGGGAAGTTTTAAGGCCAATGCCATAAATGTAGGTAAGGCCTATTTCCACTCTCTTGTCTCTGGGTAAGTCTACTCCAGCTATACGTGCCATACTTTTTTAAACACCTCCGTAAACACATGCGGGCAATTCTTGCCCGGTTTTAATTATTTTATTTCATGGTTTGCAGAATTCGTACGCAGATCCTTAAACCGCTTGCTTGTGGTTGCACATTGATACCAACAGCCGCAGATTTCAAGCAGACCCAGCCGCACGTACAGAACGCTTCAACCAGATACACATAAAAGACAGCAAATAACAGTGCTTTTAGCCCTGCCGTTGCTTGTGTTTCGTATTTTGGCAAATCACCATTACTTTGCCTTTTCGCCTAATTATTTTGCACTTTTCGCAAATCGGTTTAACCGATGGCCTTACTTTCATTTCGTTCGCCTCCTTCAATCCGTGTCAAAAATATATTATACCAGATAAGCCCCCTAGGAATCAAGCCCTATTATCCTTTTCCGCGCCAAGTTATTCTGCCGCGGGTCAAATCGTAGGGTGATAGCTCCACCGTTACTTTATCCCCTGGTAATATCCTTATATAATGCATTCGCAGTTTTCCGGAAATATGCGCCAATATTTTGTGGCCATTTTCCAGTTCCACCTCAAATGTAGCATTTGGATACGTATCCGTCACAATGCCCTCTACTTCAATTACATCACTTTTTGACAAAACTTACTCCTCCTTCAGTGCAATGAGCCCGGTGTTAATGATCGCGCTCCTCAGTTCCGCATCAAATACTTTCTTCCCCGACATAAGCTTTTCCGCGATTGGCTCTATTACCACCGGTTTCAAACTTAAGTGTTTCAGTTTTTTCTTTTTGGGCGCTGCAAGTTTTCTGAAAACACCATCTGCAATCATCACATACTGCTCGTCTATGATGCTTGTTATCACAAAATATCTGCCCTTGTCCCTGCCTTGCCTGGAAAAGCACACCCTTCCAATTTGAGCAGGTATCGTTTTGTTCAATTTGCTTCCTCCACACTCTATACAGCAACTGAGGCCGCACTTCATTTATATCATGCAACGGCACTGCTTCTTTTATCACTTTGCTGCCTTACTGTGCCTCTTGCAGGGTTGTAACTATCATTTTGTTAATATTTCCGGACCGTTTTCTGTAATTGCTACTGTGTTTTCGTAGTGGGCGGAAAGCGTATTGTCTTTCGTTAAAACCAGCCATCCATCCTCTGCCCAAAACACTTCTTCAGCACCAATGTTCACCATAGGTTCTATGCAAATTACCATACCTGCACGCAACCTAGGATTTGCACCTCGAAATGCGTAATTAGGAACATCTGGCTCTTCATGCAGCTTCCTGCCTATGCCATGCCCCACCAACGCCCTTACCACTGTATAGCCATTTTGCACTGCTACACGCTCTACTGCCGAGGAAATATCGTTCAGTCTATTGCCTACCACTGCTTGCGCTACACCGGCATAGTGGCATTCCTTGGTCACTCGAATCAAATTCTTCGCTTCCTCCGAAACACTGCCCACAGCCACCGTGCGTGCCATATCCGAATGCCATCCATCCAGAATACTGCCAAAGTCTATTCCAATAATGTCTCCATCTTTTAACAATTTTCCCGATGGTATTCCATGCACCACTTCCTCATTTACCGATGCGCAGATACTAGCCGGAAAGCCCCTGTAATTTTTGAATGAAGGAATGGCACCTGCAGCTGTAATGAATTGTTCTGCTATTACATCCAGCTGTTTTGTGGTAACACCAGGCTTTATATGTGCAATAATTTCTTCCATGCACCGGGCTGTCAACTTGCCCGATTCCCTCATTTTTTCAATTTCAAGTGGCGTTTTTATATGAATCATTTGTTATCTAATAATGAGCAGATCAATTCTGCTTCCTCTTCTATAGGCAATGTTGCGTCGACATCTGTAAGTATACCTTTATTTTTGTAATATGCAATCAGCGGAGATGTTTGCTCTTCATACACACGAAACCGCTCCCTGATTGTTTCCTCGTTATCATCAGCGCGTGTAATCAAATTGCCGCCACAGGCCTTACAGTCATCAGCAGCGTACTCCTTTGTAGAATGTACTGTACCACAGGCTTCACAAATGCGTCTTGCCAGAACTCTGTCTATAATCACTTCAGCAGCTACCACTAGATTGATACAAGCGTCTATCTTTGTAATCTTATCCAGTTCGTCCGCCTGCTTCTCTGTGCGTGGAAATCCATCCAACAATACACCATTTCGTGCATCTTCCTGTGTGAAACGAACTTTCATCATGTCAATGATCACTTCATCCGGCACCAAGGCACCCTTATCAATATAGCTTTTGGCCAATTTGCCAAGTTCACTGCCTTGCTTCATTTCGGCACGCAGCATATCCCCTGTGGAAATATGTGCAAGGCCGCAATTTTTAGATACACGCTCTGCCATTGTGCCCTTGCCCGAGCCAGGAGGGCCTAAGAATACCACATTCATACGATTCTCCTAATATTGTAAAGAGTTAGTCACCCTATTTTCTTACGCCTGAAACCGGCGGAGCGCGCATAGTGCATTTGTCATCGCATCCACCGGTTCATATTCATTGGTTAATTCAAGAATCCTTTGTAATGGCGCATCATCATCTGCGCTTCCAGTTGCTTGGTTGTTTCCAGTGCCACGCTTACCATAATTAGTATACTGGTTGCACCAAAAGCATTGTTAGCAGCACCTGTCAGTTGCAGGAACATGGTAGGCAATGCCGCCACAAGAGCCAAGAATATAGCTCCAAACAGCGTAATTCTGGACAATATTTTCGCCAAATAATCTGAGGTGGGCTTGCCCGGACGTATCCCCGGTATAAAGCCACCGTTCTGCTGCAAGTTTTTGGACACATCCACCGGATTAAATGCAATCGTAGAATAGAAGTAAGCAAAGAACAGGATTAGCAGCGCATATACAATAACATATGTCACAGAACCTGGTCCCACATATGCATTATACCACTGTGAAAATCCGCTTGCCGGGAAAAACTGTGCTATCATACCCGGGAACATAATAATGGTTGAAGCGAAAATCAACGGCATAACGCCACTCTGATTCACCTTCATGGGTATATGCGTGCTCTGCCCGCCATACATTTTCCTGCCAACCACGCGTTTTGCGTATTGCACAGGAATGCGGCGCTCCCCAAGGTCTACAAAAGTGATACCCACAATTATCAAGAATGCGATGCCAATTGTTAGCACCAGCATCCAGAAGTTAAGGTCACCCCTGCCTACACTTGTGAACAAAGAAAATACAGTAGAAGGTAGACCCGATACAATACTGATAAAGATCAGTAGTGAGATACCATTGCCAATTCCCTTTTCTGTAATTCGCTCGCCAATCCACATAATCAACGCAGTACCTGCTGTTAGGCAGGCCACGATTGTTAGATAGTTAAACCAATCTGTACTTGTAACAGCCTGAGAGCCCAACCCAGCCAAAATACCAATGGCCTGCACCAAGCCTAGAACCACACCCAAATAACGTGTGATAGAAGCAATCTTACGTCTGCCATCATCACCCTCTTTAGACATACGCTCCAGTTTAGGAATCGCAATTGTCAAAAGCTGCATAATGATGGATGCGTTGATATATGGCACAATACCCAGAGCAAAAATAGTCAGCTTAGACAACGACCCGCCAGAGAAGATATTTAGGAAACCCAAAATATCATACTCCGCAACCTGCTGTGCAATAAAGTCTACATTCACACCCGGAACCGGAATAAACGCACCAATGCGATATACCAAAAGCATCAGCAACGTAAACAGTATCTTCTGTCTTATTTCCGGGATCTTCCAGGCGTTTGTAATGGTTTTAAACATTATACCACCTCTATGCTTCCGCCTGCAGCTTTAATTTTTTCTTCAGCAGTCTTAGTAAACTTTTTGGCCTTAACCGTCAACTTCTTGCTAAGATTTCCGTTACCCAGTACTTTCAAGCCATCCAACTGCTTTCTTACAGCACCATTTTCCAACAATGCATTTAAATCTACTACCGCACCATTGTCAAAACTTTCCAGCTGCGAAATGTTAATAATAGCATATTCTTTTGCAAATATATTTGTGAATCCACGCTTGGGCAAACGTCTGGAAAGAGGCATCTGACCACCTTCAAATCCGGGACGCACACCGCCACCAGATCTGGAGTTTTGGCCTTTTTGTCCTCTTGCAGAGGTTTTTCCTGTACCGGATCCTGTACCCCTACCCAATCTTTTAGGCGCTTTTTTCGCACCTTGAGCGGGGCTGAGTTCTTGTAATTTCATTCGGTTTTTCCTCCGTATACACCAGTCAACCTAAAATAACAGCTTTATATTGACCTTAGATTATTTCACTTCCTCTACCGAAACCAGGTGGCACACTGTTGTTATCATGCCCCTAATCGGCCCATTGTCCGGCCGAATAACCTCTTGGTTCATCTTCCGGAGACCCAGCGCCTTCACCGTATCTTTCTGGTTTTGCGCATATCCTATGGGGCTTTTTACAAGCTTAATTTTCAGTTTCATTGTAAAGCCTCCTCTTATTGCAGTTGGTCAACCGGAACACCACGCAAACGCGCTACCTGCTCTGCAGAGCGCAGTTCCCTTAGACCTTCCAGTGTTGCTTTTACGCAGTTAATTGGGTTGTTCGACCCCTGCGATTTTGCCCGTATATCCGAAACGCCTGCAAGCTCCAGTACCGCACGCGCCGCACCACCCGCAATAACTCCCGTACCGGGCATTGCTGGCATCAGCTTCATTTGGCCTCTGCCAAACTTGCCAATTACTTCATGCGGTATTGTGGTGCCCTTGCGGGGCACTTCTACCATGTTTTGCTTCGCGCTTTGCACGGCTTTCCTAATTGCCTCGGGTATTTCGGCTGCTTTGCCCATACCCACGCCAACGTGGCCGTTCTCATCACCTACTACTACCAGCGCAGAAAAACGGAAGTTACGTCCGCCTTTAACAACTTTGGCAACACGGTTTATAGAAACCAGCTTTTCCTTCATATCTAGGGCGCCGGCATCTACTTCTCTCTTGTTTCGGTTATCTCTCATATCTCTTGCCAATTTAGACATACCTCCTAATCAAAGCTTCAGGCCCGCTGCACGCGCGCCCTCTGCTACCTGCGCAACCCGGCCAGTATATAAATACCCACCACGGTCAAACACCACCTCTGTGATGCCGACTTTTGCCGCACGCTTGGCAGCAAGTTCACCTACTAGCTTTGCAGCATCTTTCTTCGTCTTATCTGAAAGCTGGCTTTTCAATTCCTTATCCAAAGTGGAAGCGGATGCCAGTGTGTTACCTGCAACATCATCAACAAACTGAACATAAATGTTGTTGAGGCTGCGGTAAATGTTCATTCTTGGACGCTCTGCCGTACCCGAGATTTTATTTCTGATTCTCTGGTGGCGTTTTCTTCGAATATCATTTCTGTCTTTTTTTACTATCATATTGCGCTGCCTCCTTTCTTACATTCCAGTCTTGCCGACTTTACGACGTACATACTCACCCTGGTACCTAATGCCCTTGCCCTTATAGGGCTCCGGCGGACGCAGTGAACGTATATTTGCCGCTACTTGGC
Source organism: uncultured Christensenella sp. (assembly GCA_964592125.1). Classification (GTDB taxonomy): domain Bacteria; phylum Bacillota; class Clostridia; order Christensenellales; family Christensenellaceae; genus UBA5399. The sequence continues at coordinate 19,567 of CAZQBV010000026.1, read as the reverse complement.
CTACTGCCTGTTTGTCAATGCCTTTTACAATAATTGTGGTTGCATTAGGTACCTCAAAGGTAATTCCTGCTGGCTGCTCCATCTCTACCGGGTGGGAGTATCCCAATCCCAGTGCAAGCTTTGTGCCATTTAGCTGTGCCCTATAACCAACACCCACAATTTCTAGCGTTTTTGCAAAGCCTTCGGATACACCCACTACCATGTTGTTCAGTAGCGAACGCGTTAGGCCATGCAATGCACGCACTTCTTTTTTCTCAGAAGAGCGAGTAAGTGTTAGCACACCCTCTTCTTCTGTAATTGTTATCTCTTTACTAAAGCTTGCCTTAAGCTCACCATTCTTGCCTTTTACAGCAACATCATTTGCTGGTGTAACATTTATAGTAACACCTGCAGGAACGGTAATTGGCAGTTTTCCTATTCTAGACATATCATTCTACCTCCCAATTACCAGATATACGCAATAACTTCCCCACCAACCTGGTCACGGCGTGCCTGCGCATCCGTAACCACACCTTTTGATGTGGAAATAATCGCGATTCCAAGACCGTTCAGTACCTTAGGCAATTTATCATGGCGCACATACACGCGCAAGCCTGGTTTTGAAATCTTTTTCATACCAGAAATCACCTTTTCACCTCTCGGACCATATTTCAATTTTATTTTCAGCGTGCCCTGCACACCATCGTCTACGAATTCGCAACTTTTGATATAGCCTTCCTGCAACAATATCTGTCCAATTGCCTTCTTCATCTTAGACGCAGGAACTTCTACTGTATCGTGCTTCGCCGTAAGCGCATTGCGTAAACGCGTAAGCATATCTGCTACAGAATCTGTAACCGGCATAATCTTTCCTCCTAGGTTTGTTCTTAAAATGAGTAGTGCTTTTGCTATACTGCTGTTTTAAACCCAGCAAGTAAAAAAGCAACCTACTATTTTATGCGTTACCACCCACATACAGGTGGACTTACCTCTTTACCAGCTTGCTTTGCGCACACCGGGAATTTGTCCGTTGTATGCAAGTTCACGGAAGCAAATACGGCAAACGCCATATTTTCTGAGAACAGAGTGAGGCCTTCCGCATCTTGTACATCTAGTGTAATTTCGTGTGGAAAATTTGGAACCTCTCTGTTGTTTCAAAATCATGCTTTTTTTAGCCATGAAACCTTACTCCTCTCTAATGCGCGAACGGCATACCCATTTGGGTAAGCAGTTCCCTTGCTTCTTCGTCCGTGCCTGCTGTTGTTACCACAATGATATCCATACCCCTAATTTGATCCACCTTATCGTAATCTATTTCAGGGAAAACCAACTGCTCTTTAAACCCCATTGCAAAGTTACCTCTGCCATCAAAGGATTTCTGCGATAAGCCACGGAAGTCACGTACACGCGGGATAGCAATGGATATGAGCTTATCTAAAAACTCAAACATTCTGTCCCCCCTCAGCGTTACCTTCGCGCCAATCTTCATACCTTCACGCAGTTTAAAGTTTGCTACCGACTTCTTCGCAGTGGTTACAACCGGCTTCTGACCAGCAATGATAGACATATCTTCCATTCCAGAGTCAAGAGCCTTTGGGTTGTCTTTCACGTCTCCCATGCCCATGTTAATTACTATCTTTTCCAACCGGGGAACTTGGTTTACGTTTTTATATTCAAACTTTTGCATCATAGCGGGCACAATTTCTGCCCTGTAAGTCTCTTTTAATCTCGGCATTTATCCTATCCTCCCTTCGCTCAAAGTTCGGCGGCACATTTTTTACAAACGCGCACTTTTTTGCCGTCTACCATCTTATGTCCCACCCTAGTCGCCTTCGAGCACTTGGGGCATACCACCATCACATTAGAAATCGCAAGCGATCCCTCCTGCTTAATAATACCACCCGGCTTACCAGCACCACGAGGTTTTCTGTGTTTCGTCAGCATATTCACTGCTTCTAAAACAACTTTGTCATCTGCGGGCAGTACTTTTAGCACTTTCGCTTTCTTGCCTTTTTCTTTTCCGGAGATTACAACTGCGGTATCGCCTTTTTTTACTTTATAACTATTTGCCATTCCTATTGCCTCCCCAGTTAAAGAACTTCAGGGGCAAGTGATACGATTTTCATGTAATCGCGGTCACGCAACTCCCTTGCAACCGGCCCAAATATACGCGTGCCTCTCGGCTGCTTGTTTGCGTCTATTATTACCGCTGCGTTCTCATCAAATTTTATAAACGAGCCATCTTTTCTTCTAATTCCGCTTTTAGAGCGAACGATAACGGCCTTTATTACATCTTTTTTCTTTACTACGCCACCCGGCGTTGCCGATTTTACGGATGCAATGATCACATCGCCAATATTTGCCGATTTTTTCACACTGCCTCCTGTAACCCTAATGCACTGTATGATTTTAGCGCCGGAGTTATCGGCAACCTTCATGCATGTTTCTGGCTGTACCATTTGATTCTCCTCCTACTTCGCTTTCTCAACTATTTCCACAAGCCGCCATCTCTTGTCCTTGGAAAGCGGACGCGTTTCCATCACTTTCACTCTATCGCCTATATTGCATTCGTTATTTTCGTCATGCACCTTCAGCTTATTTGTGAAGTTTACAGTCTTGCCATACAGGGGATGCTTTTTCTTTGTCTTAATCGCTATTACAATTGTTTTATCCATCTTGTCGCTTACTACAGTGCCCATTCTTGTTTTTCGGTAACCTCTAGTTACTACATCTGCCATTTAAGCTATCCTCCTATTCTGCAAGTTTTTGCGCTCTGAGTTCATTTTCCCGTATTACGGTTTTCACTCTAGCAATATCTTTTTTTACATTTTTTATGCTAGCCGGGTTGTTTAGCTGCCCGGTTGCAAGCTGAAAACGTAAGTTGAAAAACTCAGATTTCAGGTCTCCCAGTTTTGCTATCAGCTCTTCTGGGGTAAGTTCACGAATTTCTTTAGTTTTCATCCTGCTCACCACCTGCCACGTTATTTTCTCCTTCCGCTTCTGCGGAAGCCGGAGCATCCAGATTCGCCAAGTCATCGGTATTCAATGTCTTACCTGTCATAACAAAATCATTTGCTGTGTCACTAATCAGGAACTTTGTTTTTACAGGCAGTTTATGTGCTGCCAGCAAAAGCGCCTCTCGTGCCACTTCTTCAGAAACACCAGCCACTTCAAACATAACACGGCCAGGTTTTACCACTGCCACCCAGTATTCTGGTGAGCCTTTACCACTACCCATGCGTGTCTCGGCAGGTTTTTCCGTTACGGGTTTGTGCGGGAAAATCTTTATCCACACTTTGCCGCCACGTTTCATATGCCTTGTCATTGCTACACGGGCTGCTTCTATCTGGTTAGATGTAATCCAGCCAGGCTCCATTGAAACTAGGCCATACTGGCCATAGGATATTTTATTACCGCGTGTCGCTTTGCCTTTCATACGCCCACGGAATACTCTTCTACGCTTAACCCTTTTTGGCATTAACATTTTTTCTGCCTCCTTCCGCTGAAGGTTTTGCCCTATCTTTCAAGGGGTTTCCCAAAATCTCGCCTTTGTATATCCAAACTTTTACGCCAATTTTACCATAAGTGGTGTTTGCTTCTGCAAAGCCATAGTCAATATCCGCACGAATTGTTTGCAACGGAATAGACCCTTCATGGTACACTTCCGAGCGTGCAATTTCAGCACCACCCAAGCGTCCCGCACACATAATCTTTATACCCTGCGCACCAGCTTTCATTGTTCTGCCAATCGATTGCTTCATAGCGCGACGGAAAGAGATACGTTTTTCCAGTTGTTGTGCAACTTGCTCTGAAACAAGCTGTGCATCTAAATCTGTGCGTTTTACCTCTATAATATTTACCACAACCGTTTTACCGGTAAGTTTCAAAAGATCCGCCTTCAGAATTTCCACGCCTGTGCCGCCCTTGCCAATTACAATGCCGGGCTTGCCTGTAAATATATTCACAGAAACTTTATTTGCAGCACGTTCAATCTCTATTTTGGAGATGCCCGCAGCATATAGCTTCTTTTTCAGGAATTTTCTAATTCTGTCATCTTCAATCAGATATTCGGAAAATTGTTTCTTCTTTGCCGTCCATCTGGAATCCCAATCTTTTATTACACCTACTCTAAAACCGTGGGGATGTACTTTTTGACCCATTGTTTCCCTCCTTACTGCACCTGATCCAAAATAATTGTTATGTGGCTAGTCCTCTTCCTTATACGCGTTGCACGTCCCTGCGCACGGGGGCGAAACCTTTTCAATGTCGGCCCCTGGTTTGCATACACTTCTGCCACAATCAGTGTATCCTGCATCAGGTTGAGGTTGTTTTCCGCATTTGCAATTGCGGAGTTTAAAAGCTTGGAAACAGGCTCAGTTGCGCCATTGGGTGTTGCCATCAGCACGGCCCTAGCATCTGCCACCGGAAGGCCCCGAATCAAATCTATTACCGATTTCACCTTGCGGGAGGATATGCGAACATGTTTCGCAATGGCTCTTGGCCTTTTATCACCGTTTTCTTGCCGCTGTGCGGCTTTTTCTCTTTGTCTGGTAGCCATTTCTTACCTCCGTTACCTAGACGATTTCTCGCCCGCGTGTCCCCTGAACATCCTAGTTGGAGAGAATTCCCCCAGCTTGTGCCCCACCATATCTTCTGTTACATACACGGGTACAAACTTTCTTCCGTCGTGCACACCTAGCGTATGCCCCACCATATCGGGGAAAATCGTGGAAGCGCGCGACCATGTTTTTACAACACGCTTCTCATTTTTCTCATTCATCTGCTGGATGCGTCCCAGCAACTTTTCATTGATAAAGGGTCCTTTTTTTATTGACCTACTCATACTGGCACTAACTCTCCTTTACTTCGAATTCCTGCGCTTGACAATAAACTTGTCAGACTGATTTTTCTTCTTCCGTGTTTTGTAACCCAATGCAGGCTTGCCCCAAGGGGTTACAGGGCCGGGACGTCCAATTGGCGATTTACCCTCACCACCACCATGCGGGTGATCGCAGGGGTTCATTACCGAACCACGCACTGTGGGTCTTACGCCCATATGGCGTTTTCTTCCAGCCTTACCAATGTTTATGTTTTCCTGATCCGCATTTCCCACCTGACCTATTGTTGCCTTGGATTCCATGGGGATCAACCTTACTTCGCCAGAAGGTAGCCTTACCTGAGCATAGCGCCCTTCTTTTGCCATAAGTTGTGCCGCGTTGCCAGCGCTTCTTACCAACTGCGCGCCTTTTCCCGGCTTCATTTCTATATTGTGTATCATGGTACCCGTGGGGATATCCTTTATGGCAAGCGCATTGCCTACTTTAATATCTGCCTGTGGGCCACTTTCCACTTTGTCGCCTACTTTCAGGCCAACCGGTGCAACAATGTACCGTTTTTCGCCATCAGCGTAGGTTAGTAGCGCAATATTTGCGCTCCTGTTTGGGTCATACTCTATTGTGGAAACTTTGGCAACAATGCCATCTTTGTTCCGCTTAAAGTCAATGATTCTATACTTTCTCTTTGCACCGCCACCAATATGGCGAACTGTAATCCTGCCGTTTACATTCCTGCCGCCAGACTTTTTCAGCGAGCTCAGCAAAGATTTTTCGGGTTTTGTGGTCGTAATCTCTTCAAATGCCGATACCGACATAAACCTTCTACCCGGAGAAGTTGGATTGTATTTTTTTACAGCCATTACTTATTCCCCCCCTGTTACTGCGCCATGCTCTCAAAGAATTCAATCTTTTTGGAGTTTTCTGTCAGCGTTACATAAGCCTTTTTCACGTCTGGACGTCTGCCCTGCGTGCGTCCCTGTCTCTTCATTTTTCCCCGTTGGTTACATGTAGTTACAGATTTCACATCTACATCAAATATGGATTCTACGGCTTGCCGTATCTGTGTTTTGTTTGCCTTTGTATTTACCTGAAAGGTATAAGTTCTCTCAGGAATCAAATCATAGGTCTTTTCCGAGAGTATAGGCTTTATAATGACATCATGCATATCTTTCATTATGCGTATACCTCCTCAATTTTTGCAACAGCATCCTTTGTCACAATAAATTTATCATATTTCAGAACATCATATACGGAAAGCGTTGTTGCAATTGTTGTTTTCACACCCTGTATGTTGGAAGCTGCTCTTACAACACTTTCATCTTTTTCACCAGTCACAATCAAGGCTTTTTCCGCCTTTAGGTTGGCTAGTATCTTCGCCATTTCCCGTGTCTTGGCTTCGCTCATCTTTATGTCTTCCAGTACAATAATGTTTTCATCTTCTACTTTAGAAGACATTGCAGAGAACAATGCAAGCTGCCTTGCTTTTTTGTTCATCTTCAAGGAATAATCCCTTGGTTTTGGTGCAAACACAACACCGCCACCCTCATTAATCGGCGAACGGGACGAACCCTGCCTTGCACGCCCTGTACCTTTCTGACGGAAAGGTTTGATGCCTCCGCCACGCACTTCCGCGCGAGTCAGAGAGCTCTGTGTGCCCTGTCTTTTGTTAGCCAGGTGCACTACTACAGCATCGTGCATAATAGATTTGTTTATTTTAGCACCGAAAACTTTGTCGCTTAGGGTTATTTCCCCCGCTTTTTTGCCATCGGTTTTGTATACTGATACATTTGGCATTCTGCTACCTCCATTCTTTCCTTGCGTCCTGCAACACCGTTGCCGTTACGCTTTCACGCTTTTTTTGATCGTTACAAGGCCGCCTTTTGCTCCTGGTATAGCGCCTTTGATCAGTATCAGATTCTTATCTGCTTCTACTTTAATTACTTCCAGATTCTGAATGGTAATTCTCTCAGAACCAGCATGTCCGGGAAGTCTCTTCCCCTTCATCACCTTACCTGGGGATGCACACGCTCCCATAGAACCGGGACGCCTGTGGTATCTGGATCCATGCGTCATTGGGCCTCTGTGCTGCCCCCACCTTGCAATTACACCCAGAAAGCCTTTGCCCTTGGAGGTTCCGCAAACATCTATTTTTTCGCCTGCTTCAAACACATCCGCTTTGTACTCGCTTCCCACTTCCAGTTCCGCCATACCATCCATTTTAAACTCTTTTAGGTACTTTTTAGGCGCAACATTCAGCTTTTTGAATTGCCCAAGCGCAGGCTTAATCATTTTCTTTTCCTTCGCTTCGCCAAATCCAATCTGTACAGCTTCATAGCCATCTATTTCTACTGTTTTCTTTTGTAGCACCGTGCATGGGCCTGCTTCTACCACTGTCACGGGAACCACTCTGCCGTCATCCGCAAAAATTTGCGTCATGCCAACTTTTTTGCCTACTATCGCTTTCATACTATATCCTCCTCCCGCAACTCTTATAATTTAATCTCTATGTCCACACCAGCGGGTAAATCAAGGCGCATCAGCGCATCTGTTGTTTTGGTGTTTGCTTCAAGAATATCTACCAGTCTTTTATGTGTTTTGATTTCGAATTGTTCTCTGGAATCTTTATACTTATGCGTTGCCCGCAACACCGTAATAATTTCCTTTTGTGTCGGCAACGGTATAGGGCCAGAAATCTTCGCACCTGTACGCTTTGCTGTTTCCACTATTCTCTGCGCACTCTGGTCAATTAGGTTGTGATCGTAAGCTTTAAGCTTAATTCTTATTCTTTGACTCGCCATTTTTTTGTACTCCTCCCAATTTTGCTTGTACACACAGCCGCGTGTGTCTCTACCTCTTTTAAAGCAGATGTCTCTGCTTTCGGAGCTGTTCCGTCTTTGCGGAACTTCATCTGCATGGGAACTATCCGTTGGCTTTCGGTAACCTCCCACACAGGCACAATGCGCCCATACAGCGCAACGAAATAAATTATACCGCATCACAAAGGCAATTACAAGCCCTAATTCAAACTTTTTTAGTTTTTTTCATCATTTCACTAAATTTGCCTGTTTTGCTTTTTCGTTTTGTATTATACCCACAGATAGAAGCGTTTGCAAGTTTCTTTTATTACATATATAATTAAAAACAAATACGCTATTTTCAGGAAGGAGAGTCTTTATGCAAAACTTAAGTCCTGTTTTACTCGCCTTGCTTGGTACTGGCTTTACCTTTTTATGCACAACTGCAGGTTCTGCTGTAGTATTCTTTTTCAAGGAACAAATTAAACCTGGTGTGCAGCGAATATTTTTAGGCTTTGCTGCAGGTGTTATGATCGCCGCTTCTATTTGGTCTCTGCTCATGCCAGCGATTGACATGGCCGAGTCTCAAAATATAATTGGCTGGATTCCTGCGGCCGGGGGCTTTGTGGCAGGTGCTTTATTCTTGTTCCTTCTGGATCACTTATTGCCACACCTGCACCTGGGCGCAAAAAACCCTGAGGGGCCACACACCAATCTCAAGCGCAGCACTCTTCTAGTATTTGCTGTTACTCTTCACAATATTCCAGAGGGTTTAGCTGTAGGTCTTTCTTTTGGCCTTGCGGCGCAGGATGGTAATCCCGTCTCTATGGCCACTGCTGTTGCACTCGCCATTGGAATAGGCATACAAAACTTCCCCGAGGGCGCAGCCATTTCCCTACCTCTCCGGCAAGAAGGTCTCTCGCGAGGCAAATCTTTTCTTTGGGGCACTTTGTCCGGTGTTGTAGAACCAATTGCCGGCGTGATTGGCGCACTGCTTATTGGTTCCCTTCCATTGCTTATGCCGTGGTTTTTGGCTTTTGCCGCAGGCGCAATGATTTTTGTTGTAGTAGAGGAGTTAATCCCCCAATCACACGAAGGCGAGCATTCCCATGCAGGAACCGCAGGTGTCTTGGCAGGTTTTGTTATTATGATGATTTTAGATGTGGCGTTGGGTTGATGTCAATTTTTCTTTCACTTCATACGCCTTGCGTCTTATTCTTAATGGTTGACAGAGGCTGTATTCGGATTTAGTATTAATATAACATCGCATTCAGGAGGTACCGTTTCTTGGAAGACAGATTTATAAAGGCAGATTTTCCTGTTACTCTTACATTTGACACCGTCAAAGAAAAATTGTTACTTGTAGATGAAGAAGATATTGCTCTTGTCCATTCACTGTACCAAAAAGCCATAGAACTTGCACGCCCAAAAGCGCTGTACCGTATTTGTAGTATAGGTGAAATTGATGGCAGCAATGTTACCATCAATGGAGTTACCTTCACCAGTGCCGCACTAGCAAAAAACCTTACTGGTACAAACCGTGTTTTTGCCTATATCGTAACCTGTGGTACCGAGGTTGATGTTTGGTCCAGACAGGAGAAGGACTATTTTATTAGCCTATGGCTGGATATGATCAAAGAAATGATACTTGCAGATGCCAACATTCAGTTTATTGATTATCTGCTAAAAACCTATGACATTGAAAAGTATGCAACCATGAATCCCGGCTCCGGTGATGCCAGTGTGTGGCCGCTTGCACAACAGCTTCCACTATTTGAGTTAATAGGCGATGTGGAGCACGGCTGTGGCGTAACCATGCAAAACGGTTTTTTGATGTGGCCTACAAAATCTGTATCTGGCATACTTTTCCCCTCAGATCAAGGATATGTAAATTGCATTCTCTGCCAGCGCGAAACATGTCCCAACCGCCAAGTTCCATACAATCCAAAAATATTGTATGCATAGCGCGGACGCTCTACTGCTTTAATGAGAGCCAGTCAGTTTTCTCTGACCAACTCCCTAAGATTTACTTTAGTTTACTTCTCTACCCCAACCATTGACATTGAGCCGTTTACTTCTTTACCCCAACCATTGACATTGAGCCAAAAAAAGAGGCAGTCCATAACAGACCGCCTCTTTTGATTTTCAGTTTCTGTTTCTATTCAAGTACGCCAGTAACAACACCGGACCCAACTGTTCTACCACCTTCGCGAATAGCAAAACGCAAGCCGTCTTCTATAGCGATAGGAGTGATCAGAGTGATTTCCATCTGAATGTTATCCCCAGGCATAACCATTTCTGTGCCACCGGGCAATTCAATTACACCTGTAACGTCTGTTGTTCTGAAGTAGAACTGCGGACGGTATCCATTAAAGAACGGAGTGTGTCTGCCACCCTCTTCTTTTGTCAGAACGTATACTTCGCCATTAAAGTGTGTGTGTGGTTGAATGGAACCGGGCTTAGACAGAACCTGTCCACGCTCAATTTCCGCTCTCTGCACGCCACGTAGCAAAAGGCCAATGTTATCACCCGCAATTGCCTCATCCAGCAATTTACGGAACATTTCAACACCGGTTACAACAACCTGACGTTTTTCTTCAGACAGTCCAACCAATTCCACTGTATCCTGTACTTTTACCTGCCCTCTTTCTACCCTACCAGTAGCAACCGTACCACGGCCAGTAATAGAGAACACGTCCTCAACAGGCATTAGGAAAGGCTTGTCAGAGGCTCTCTCAGGATCCGGAATATAGCTATCCACAGCATCCATCAGTTCAAATATGCATTTGCAGTCCGGATTATCCGCTACATCGTCATTTGCAAGCGCAGCTTCCAAAGCTTTCAGCGCACTGCCCTTAACAATCGGAATATCATCACCCGGGAAGTCATATTGGGAAAGAAGTTCTCTTACTTCCATTTCAACAAGCTCCAGCAATTCAGGATCATCCACCTGATCTGTCTTGTTCATAAACACAATAATGTAGCCAACGCCAACCTGGTTCGCCAGCAGAATGTGCTCACGTGTTTGAGGCATGGGGCCATCAGCCGCCGATACTACCAGAATAGCACCATCCATCTGTGCAGCACCGGTAATCATGTTCTTTACATAGTCCGCGTGACCGGGGCAGTCTACATGCGCATAATGGCGATTGTCTGTTTCATATTCCACGTGAGATGTGTTAATCGTAATACCACGCTCTTTTTCTTCAGGCGCTTTGTCAATCTCATCATACTTTTGTGCTTCTGCATGGCCATACTTCGCCAATACCGTAGTAATAGCCGCCGTCAAAGTAGTTTTACCATGGTCTACGTGCCCAATTGTACCAACATTTACGTGCGGTTTGTTTCTTTCAAATTTACCCTTAGCCATTTTCTTTGTTTCTCCTCCTAAAGATTCTTCTTAAACTTTATACGATTCCCGTAAGTTATTGTATATTTCAGCGGGGTATCCCACTTGAATATCCAGAACACCTATTTTCCTATTTTAAGAGCAATACAAATATTTGTCAACAAGCAGATTCCAAAACGCCCTTAATTTTAAAACATTCTTGCATTTTTTATATAAAACTACCCCGTACCAGTAAACAAAGTGCTGGTTTTTCACTAGCACTTTGTCCAAAATCTTCACATTCCAATCTTACGCAGCATTCTCCTCATCCACATCCGGAACGTCGGGCGACTCCGTTGGCGTGGGCGGTTCGGTAGGTGCTGGCGTAGGATCCGGCCTGTCCGGTGGTTCAGTGGGTGTTACAGGCTCTTCCGAAGGCGCTTCCGTACTCTGGCTGGATTCCGCATTTGCAGCAGCCGCCGCCTGAGATGCAGCCGCTCGCAGCTGTTCCAGTGTCATATCCGCAGTGTATGGCACACCCGTACCCACCTCATATTTGGGTGAAATAGCAGGGTAAGTAGAGGTCGTCACCTCAATTCTATCCTTTATAATTTCCCCTGTCTTTTTGTCAATATATCTTTTAAAAACCTGATACTGCTTGTAGCTGCGCCCACGCGTCAGCTCATTCACATCATAAGGGCCTATTGTAGAGTTTACCAATATTTCTCTCGCCGTAGGCACTTTTTCCTTCGGGTCGGAAATCAATTCTGTAAATAGTTCCACATCATAGTCACGCTCTACAGCGCCCCATATCTCCACTGTCACACGGTTGTCCGGCACACTGCAATTCACAATCATATAAAGCGGTGTGTCGTAAGGATTTTCAAATACAAAATCAGGGCCACCAGTAGAAATGGTAGCGTCCAAGCCCGGCTTCACATACTCAGACATAATAGAGTGCGGCACTCGATTCAACACTTTCATTTCCGCTTTCAACACAGCATTGTACATAGTAGAGGAAACCTGGCAAATACCCCCACCATACTGTGGCGTAAAGTTGCCATCCTCTATGCCCAACGCCTGCCACCAGCCAGTCTCCTTCGTGCGCGGCCCTGCCACTTCATTCATAGAGAAAGCTTCTCCGGGGTAAAACACCGAGCCATTCATTATTTCGCTCATTTTCCAAATGTTATATTTCTTTTCTTTCAATACACTTGCTTCACCAAAAGTAGTTGTCGCCGTTGCAAGTTTTTGAATCTCTCCTGTACCTTCTGTCGCACTTTTTGCATCTACAGTTTCTATTGGCGCTTCAAACGGAACAAACTGACCGCTTTCCACTTGCTGCTTTATCGTAGTTATGATATCTTCGGTTTTCACCCTATAGCCACTTGTATTATCTGTTTTCACAATTTCCCCCCAAGTGGTTTTATCATCTGGGTTGGAAACTGTATTTACTTTATATTTTGCATTCACGGGGTCTACGCCCCATTTGTTGGCCTCCGCAATGCGGTCTATCTCAGTTTTCAGCGTTGTTTCGTCCACCGACATTTTTAACGGAAAATCTTTTGCTACAGATTGCCCCTCTGCCTGCCTGTATGCCAGCGCCTCTTGCAACACCGGGGCTGTATCTACTTTCACACCCAATTCTTGCAAACTAAAACTATATGGCACCAGTTCCATGGGCTGCTCCGTTGCCACGGCCTGCGTTGCAGTGGCAGTAGGCTCTGCAGTTGGTTCATCAGTTGCCTGTGTTTGTTCTGCAGTTGGTTCAGCCGCTTTTTCTTTTTTTACAGAAACATCAATTTTATTTGTCGTTAGCATTTGATCCACAGTTGGGGTCAGCGCCATGTTTGCCTGCTCCATGTTCATCCCCGAAACATCCACACCACCTACTGTAACACCCTTGTCAAACACTTCTGCACTGGCCGTTTGTATCGCTGCAGGTACATCTTTCACCTCATCTGCTTTTCCCATCTGCACAGCTATTACAATCACCACCACAACAGCGGCGGCAATACCTATAAACGTACCCAGTCTTTTGTAATTGATTCTATGGCGGCTATATTTTCGTCTTTTCACGGGGCGGTACTTCATCATTGGCTATATCTCTCCCTTTTATATATTCCGAAAACAGACAAATAGATCACCATTCAAGTTACAATAGGCTTGAAGCTTGCATATTTATCTGTTGGAGCATATCATTTCTTAGTGCATCTGTTCTACCACTTCATGCTCTTGGCAATAAAACTTTCAATACCATACTCCACAATATTCTAGGCTATATCATAGCCTAAAACGCATGCTATGTAAACAAATCTTTCAATTGTTAAAATACTTTTTACAACATAGAAAAGTCCGTTCATTTTTACAGAACGGACTTTGGTATCCGTCTATGTGCTATGCAGCTGGATCTACCGGGGGATCTACTGGCGGATCTACCGGTGGGTCTACTGGCGGATCCACTGGTGTAGGATCCACTGGCGGCGGCTCAGGCTCCGTCACCGCAGGTCCTGTTCCCACACGCACTGTAGAGGAAAACGCCCTATAGGTTTCTATCTTCCATCCATCCTCACGTTTTACCACATTGCCATTCGCATCTAGATACAACTTATCTATGCGATATGTCTTACCAGGCTTGCCGCCTTTTTCCGTCACACGCTGCCCTGCCGGCAAGGATGCATCGGGAACTTCCACCACGCCACCACCGTTTGTCTCATTAATCAACGTAGATTCAAAGGATCGTGTTAGCCCATCTTCATATGGGGGGCCATAGATGCCCACCTCCACTGTTTGTTTGTTTCCATCACAGTTTGCTACAATGTAAATGGGTACATCATAATTGTTTTCTATTACAAAATCTGGCGCACCTGTAGAAATGGTTGCATCCAAACCACCCGGCGCATACGAAAGCGGCCAAGAATGGTGCGATTTATCCAATATCTTCACTTCTGCGCGTATCACTGCACCGTACAATGTAGTGCTCACCTGACAAATACCACCACCCGGCTCGTCCACCATTTCGCCATCGCGTATTCCTGGCGCGGGCTTCCACCCTAAGTCATACGTTCTGGGACCCGCCTGTTCATTAATAGACCAAGATTCGCCAGGCATAATTTTCACCCCATTAATCGCATCGCTCATTTTCCATATGTTATAGTTTCTATTATATCTGCCATCATATTCCGTTGAAAAAACACCCTTCATGGTATACATACCTTCTATGTTGGCAGCCGTTATTTCTGGCGGTACTGTTTCCACCACTGCTTCTATCGGGTTAAAGTCCCCGGCAGTAACTGCCGCATAAATATCTGCCGACAATTTTTTCTGGTCAATTTCCTTGCCATCCTTGCCATCTGCCACTTTTTTCTCATGGCCAGTTTGCAAATTTTCTTCATCTTTGGTGGGTATAATTTCCAATGTAGCATTCACTGGTGCAATATTCAAAGGCTTCGTGGCCTCTGCAACCGCCGCTTGTATTTTCGCCTCGTCAAATGTCATTTCTACAGGCAGCTCCACACCTTCGGTTCTAGCTTTTTCCACTGCAGCTTGTCGTTCCAAGAAGTTTCCTTCACGGCCATAATTCACAGCGCTTTCCAGAACAGGTGCCGTATCTATTGCTGCACCCATCTGCTCTCCTGTCAAGGTATAGTTTTTTCCATCCACCACAAATTCTATCTTGGTTTCATTCACCTTATTTTCGGCTTCGTGCAATAACCATGCATTGGCATCCTCTTTTGTCATTCCACCCATTTCTATGCCCAATGCAGTTACGCCACCATGAATTTTGCCATCATCTGCATATTGTGTCACAATGCCCGGTTTTTCTTCTTCAACATTCTGCCCAACACCCATATAGGTTACAGCATACCAGCCGCCCACACCCACTACGGCTACCAGCGCAACAATCAGCCCCACCAGTGGCCCTTTTTTCTTTTTGTATCGATCCGAACGCCCAACTGCCAGAGTTCCATCAGCCTCCACTTGAGGCTCCATGTCTATTTCTGGAATAAAACTCTCTCTGCGTATTGTCTCCTCATGCGAAGAATCTCGTTCGATGGGAGTATACCCCCTTTCAAGAATTTCGTCCGGCGTTATTTTGTTGTTTTCACCAGTATCGCCAATGTTTCTTGCCATAACTATACCTCTCCACTACTTTCCCTTGCACACAATGCTCATTCATGTGCAACACTTACTTCTGTTCCCATACTACTAAAACGGCATTCAGCCATTCACACTCACATAAAACTTTCTATTTCTGGGACCATCAAACTCACAAAAATAAACACCCTGCCAAACGCCCAGTACAGGCTCGCCGCCTTCTATGGGAATGGTTGCAAACACGCCTGTTAATGTGGTTTTCAAGTGTGCATCGGAATTGCCTTCCCCATGCTGAAAGCGCACATCGGGCACCATTGCTTCCATACTCGCCAAAAGATCTGTACACACATCAGGGTCTGCATTTTCGTTAATCGTAATGCCCGCCGTTGTATGCGGAGAGTACACTGTAACCGCACCCTCTGTCACACCGCTTTTACGAACGGTCTCTTTCACATAGCTGGTTATGTTAATCAGCGCACATCTTTTGTAGGTATCAATTTCATAAACTGCCATTTGTTTTTCCCCACTCAACAATATTTCTCAACGCTTATGGCCTATTTTATAAGACAATACGTAAAGGCTATCCGACAAATGAACATTTTCCACAGCCACACCTCTACGAACCGCCACATCCACTGGCGCAAAATTCCATATGGCTTTTATACCGCAACTCACCAGTCGGTCGGCTGTTTGTTGCGCCCCTTCTTTGGGTGTGCAAATCATCGCCATATCTATTTCATGTTGGCTCATATAAGAGTCCAGCTCGTCCATGCTCAATACTTTGCTACTGTCCACACACATGCCTACCTTACTGGCATCGTTGTCAAAAATATCTACTATATTAAAGCCTTCCATCATAAATTTTTTATAACCCAATAGTGCTTGTCCAATACGCCCAGCACCCACAATAATCACATTATAGCGTTTATCCAAACCCAATATGCGTGCAATTTCCGCTTTTAGTTTTGTTACGCTATAGCCATACCCCTGCTGCCCAAACCCGCCAAAACAATTAAAATCCCGCCTAATTTGGGACGCATTTAACCGCATATCCGAACTCATTTGGGAAGAGGAAAGCTTATCTATTCCCTTTGCTTCCATTTCTTCCAAATACCTGTAGTACTTTGGCAGCCTTCTTATTACAGCCTGAGATATCTTTTCATTCATTCGGCACCTCACCAATGCTCTATTCTTTATACGAACAAAAGTCGCTTTTTGTTCCAATTATAGCAGAATACTTTCCATGGAGATTTCCACAAAGGATTGTTGCCACAATGGTCTGTCCTCCGCTATACTTTTTTAGTGATATGGATATGACACAGTCCTCGGCACCCACAATGATAGCAGTCACTTTATGTAGCACAATACATCTTTCATTTCCAATCCATAAAAAACACGCGCAAAAAATAAGACGCGTGTTTTGTTGGGTCAGCGTAATACACAGATCATTAATACCACCAGCTGCCATATGGGCTAAGATAGGATGCTGCTGTAAACGCCATCCCTATGAGGCCAACAATAACCACAATTGACAAAATAGCAAATATCAGCGAAATCATCCCCAATATAAAACCAGCAGAGGCCACTGCCTTTTCGGCATCCGGCAATTTCTTTTTAGCAGCACCACCCAGCACCACTGCAATAATTGCCAGCACCACCCCTACAAAAGGAATCACAAAGCCCAACACACCACAAACCAATGCTGCAGTGGCATTGCTACGGGCACTGGCCAGTTCTGCATCCGCAACTTGTTGGCTAGAATATTGCTGCTGGGGCATCTGCTGTTGCGGTGCCTGTTGCTGCACGGGCGGCGGCACCTGCGCAGGCTGCTGCTTTGGCGCTTCGTTGCCCACTGGTTCATGCACCATCTGGCGGCTAGGGTTTTCTCCGCTTTCCGGCGCAGCGGTTTCTACATATCCGCACATTGGGCAAAAGCCCAGCGAATCGTTATACTCATGGTTGCATTTGCTGCATTTCATGTTATCTGTCCTCTATTCTTTCTATAATATTACTCTTATGATAACACATATATTGCCTCGAAAACATTAAAGTTCTCTTAAATATAATACAAATTTTATGCGTTTTTCTTCGTATAATTCAACAGGCCACCTGCCAAAAGCACCTGCCTCAGCCGTGGCGAAACATCCAGCTTCACATCAAAATCAAAGCCTTTCGTTTGATCTTCTACCGTAAATATGTCACTTTCAGCAACACGTTTATGTAGATCCGCCAACCGCAGCACATCGTCCGCACCAATCCTATTGTAATCCTCAGCATTCACAAATGTCAGTGGCAATATTCCGCTGTTAATTAGGTTGGCCGCGTGAATTCGTGCAAAGCTTTTGGTAATAACAGCCTTCACACCAAGGTGCAGTGGCGCCAGCGCAGCATGTTCCCTAGAGGAACCTTGCCCATAGTTGTCACCCGCAACCAATATAGATTTTCCTTCTTCTTTTGCCCTCGCCGGGAAGGTCTCGTCCACTGGCGCTAGGCAATAATCTGCAAGATAAGGCACATTCGAGCGATATGGCAGCAACTTTGCGTTGGAGGGCATAATGTGATCTGTCGTAATGTTATCTTCCATTTTCAGCAAAGCTTTTGCCTCAATGGTATCCGGCAATGCATCATTAATGGGAAAAGGCTTTATATTGGGCCCACGAATCACTTCCACCTCTGCCGCAAATTCTGCTGGTGGTTCCACCATGTTGTCATTCACAATAAATTGATCCGGCACCTTGATATCCAGTATAGAAAGATCTTCCAAAGCCGTTGCGTCCGTTAAATATCCAAAAACAGCGGTTACAGCGGCTGTTTCTGGGCTTACCAGATACACCTGCGCACTTTTTGTACCACTACGGCCATAAAAATTACGGTTGAAGGTTCGTACGGAAACCGCATCGGTTGCAGGCGATTGCCCCATTCCTATGCACGGCCCACAAGCACATTCCAGTATTCTGGCACCTGCATCTATCATATCTGCCAACGCACCGTTTTTCGCCAACATATTCATCACCTGCTTAGAGCCGGGCGATATAGTAAGGCTAACATGAGGAGATACCGTCTTGCCCTTCAATATGGCCGCCACGCGCATCAAGTCCAAATAGGATGCATTGGTACAACTGCCTATACACACTTGATCTACTTTGATAGGAGGCAGTTCATCAATTGTTTTTACACTATCCGGGCTGTGCGGCATTGCCACCATAGGTTTTAGCTGCGAAAGCTCTATTACCACATGTTCGTCATACACCGCATCCGCATCCGCATCCAACGCTGTATAGTCCTCTTCCCTGTTCTGCGCTGCCAAAAACTGGCGTGTTGTCTCGTCACTGGGGAAAATAGAGGTAGTAGCGCCCAGCTCTGCGCCCATATTGGTTATGGTAGAACGCTCTGGCACACTAAGTGTTGCCACGCCTTCACCTGTGTACTCTATTATTTTGCCCACGCCACCCTTCACGGTTAGCACACGCAATACTTCCAAGATAATATCTTTTGCTGCCACACCCGGCTGCAGTTTTCCTCTCAGCTCCACATTCACCACTTTAGGGCAATTCAGGTAATACGCGCCGCCGCCCATGGCCACTGCCACATCCAAACCACCGGCACCTATCGCAATCATACCAATGCCGCCGCCTGTAGGTGTGTGGCTGTCCGACCCCAGCAATGTAGCTCCTGGCACACCAAAGCGCTCCAAATTCACCTGATGGCAAATGCCATTGCCCGGGCGCGATGCATAAATTCCATGTTTTTTTGCCACGCTCATAATATAGTTGTGGTCATCCGCATTTTCAAATCCACTTTGCAAGGTGTTATGGTCTATATATGCCACCGATTTTTTTGTCTTCACACGCTCTATATCCATCGCTTCAAATTGCAGATAGGCCATAGTACCTGTGGAATCCTGCGTTAGCGTGTAATCTATAGCAATCGATATCTCGCTACCCGGCTTCATTTCCCCGCTTACAAGATGATTCTCCAATACTTTATACGCCAAACTCTTTCCCATATTCATCTCTCCTCACTCAAACTTTTCATCCATATAGAATATAGATATAATTTTTTCAATATACTTTACTATTCTACACAAAAACCTACTTTTGCGCAATTTACTTTTCAATTTCACTGTAATGTTTTATACTATCAAGCATACAACTATAGTTTAAAATAAAGCGAGGAATACAATGACCACATTTTGGGGCAAAATAATAAAAGGCGATAAGATACTAAAATCCGAGACTTGCGACAGCACTGGGGGCAGCATGGCCGATGACCTGCTGCACTGCATAGAATATTTTTCGCGCGTATTCGATATAGAGGCGCCCATGTGGCACACCGCCCATACCAAGCAAATGGGTATCTTTAAGAAAGCCACCTTTCGCCCAGACGACTTTATCGACAGTGTAGATTTTGATAGATTTGAAATACAAGTAATAGAGAAAAAATAATTTCAAAACAAGCAGGTGCTTTTCTACATACATATAGTGCAAATCCCCGTCTTTCAGCAAAAACGGGGATTTTTCTTTTCACATTGC
>CAZQBV010000025.1:0-29580 GCA_964592125.1 uncultured Christensenella sp. | reverse complement strand
ACTTCCGTACCACAATTCTTGCATCGATGTATGCCATCCTTGGGTATGTTGCTATTGCGCAACTTGTAAATTACATTGCAGTTGGGGCAAACACCAAAGCTTATCACACTGCTATATTCAATAAGCTTTTCATTTTGTCTATCGTTTTCTGGCATCCCAATCACCATCCTTTTTCTGCTACATACATCATAGTACTAAAAATAAAAAGATACAAGAGTGATGTACGCTCACCATATTCCAGCATACCTAGATTAGGGTGACGGTCGTGTAGAAAAGTACCAAGCAAACAAAGTTCGTAGAATGCGACCGGCTGCTTTTTTAAGATAGAAATTATACTATCATATTGGTTTTCATTATGCAAGTATAATACTGATTTTGGACAGAAATAACGCAAAAGTGATATTTCTATCATTGCCATATAGCAGTTCAAAAATGTTTCGCATTTTAGGCGAAATCACGATGAAACGACATGCCCGATTGAAACATAAAAAAACATTTTGGGAGCCGCGCATACTAGGCAATTTATTACGAAGTGCATCGCTTTATTTGTTTCTTTTGAGGGCGATGAAACAGGGGAAACCGCATAAGTATCATAGAGCGCAACACCACAAAAAACCAAAAAAACCCTGCCAAATAAAATTGACAGGGTTTTTGCTATAGTGCTATTGCAGGTTTTTAGAAATCGAAATCTGCAACGTTTTCTGCTGTGAAGTCTTGTGGGGGTCCCATGATGATGGTTTTGCCATCTTCTTTTAGGGTAATGTTCCCAACGTTGGGTACTTCCATACCATCGCTAATGGCTGTGCCAGTAACGTCACAGTATGCAGTGTATGCAGCAAGATAGCCCAGTTTCCAAACGTCCCATAGAACAGAAACGTCTATAGAGCCGTCTTTTAGGTAAGGTGCGCTGTCGTTAGGCATACCTGTACCTACAACCACTACGTCGTCCTGCATCTTCAATTCCTGAATGGCCTGGCCTGCGCCAATGGGGGTAGGGGTACTCATGCAAATAATGCCCTTTACATTGGGGTAGGATTTCATAAGGTCAAGTGTTTTGGAATAAGCTTCCTGTTGGCTTTCGTTGGTAGGAATTTTGTCGGTAACTAAATTCATGCCGGGCTTGTTTTCCTTTGCCCAAGCTTCGCCAAAGTCAATCCATGTGTTTAGGTTTGCAGCTTCCAGCCCGCCGGTAAGAATGGCATAATCGCCATCTTCGCCCATTAGGTCAAAAGTGGTCTTCCAAATGTGCTCGCCCAGTTCCTGATTGTCAATTTGGTTTACTGAATAGTTTACAACTGCTTTATCGGCAGGTGTATCCCAGTCAATTACTTTGATGCCAGCATCTGCAGCCCTTTTCAAAGTGGGTGTAACACCTGCAGGATCGTTGGGCGCTACTGCAATGGCGTCTACGCCCTGTGCAATGTAATCTTCCAACATTTTTACCTGTTGTGTTGCATCTGCTTCTGTGGGGCCGGCATAAATGGCTTCAAAACCGAAGTCTTTTCCGCACTGCTCTGCGCCCTGCTGTGCAGCATTGAAGTAAGGGATGCCAATCAATTTAGGCATTACTACAACTTTCACGCTGCCATCGCCAACAGGCGCTGCTCCTGCAGCTGCATCTGTTGCGGGTTCTTCAACTGCTGGTTCTTCGGCAGCCGGAGCTTCTGTAGCGGGCTCTGCAGCCGGTTCTTCGGCAGCCGGGGCTTCAGTAGCGGGTTCAGCAGCCGGAGCTTCTGTAGCTGCATCCGCAGCGGGCGTGGTTGCAGCAGGTTGCGCAGAACAGCCAGCAAGGGCAGCAGTTAGCGCAAACACTACAATTAGAGCTAAAACAAGTGTTTTTTTCATTCTTTCTATTCCTCCTAGTATATATGTTTTCTTACGGCTATATGCCGTAAATTGAAATCAGTTTTATCGCTTATTTATGCCTCATCGGTCTTTAGCTTTTTCAACAAGTTTCGTTGCTGAGACATGTTGTATACATAATTCAGTGCCAATACGCCAATTAGTATGGCACCCATTACCATATCCACAAAGAAACGGTTTAGCCCAAATATATTCAGCCCGCTGGACAACAGCTGTATGGCAATTACCGCCAGCACAGTGCCACCCACCTTGCCATAGCCCCCGCTGATGCTGGTGCCTCCCATTACTGTGGCCAGTATGGCTTGCATCATATAAGAAGAACCATAATCTACCTTCATAGAGTTATAACGTGAGGTCATAATGATTGCTGCAATAAAGCAGAAGATAGCACTTACAATGTATGCCTGAATGAGCATTTTCCACACATTAACACCAGAGTAATTTACTGCGGTGGCGTTGCTGCCCACCATGTGCAGCCTAAGCCCCCATGGCGTGCGTTCGTATAAAATATAGGAAACAATGGCCACTACAATGAAGATGAACAGTGATATGGGTATGCCGCTGCCGCCCAGCGTACCGTTACCCAATACTTCAAAGCCTTCCGGGAAACCGGAAATAGCGCGCCCTTCCGTTATGTTTAGGCCAATGCCCTCAAACAGCATCATGGTGCCCAAAGTGGCCAAAATAGGTGAAACGTGAAGCTTTGCAACCAAAAGGCCATTCAGCAAGCCACAACCAATTACCATAGCGAAACCTGCCACTAGGCCAATCAGTATGGCCAAACCACCGTTCATGCCTTCCCCACCGGCATAAAGGCTGCTGATTACCATAGCCATTGTAATACCACTTAAAGAAGCTACAAATGTGAGGGAAAGATTGATGCCGCCTGTCAATATAATAACCATCATACCCAGTGCCAACACACCAAACTCCGGTAGCTGAAACGCCATGGAGGAGAAGTTTGCACCTGCAAGAAATTTACTGGGAGAAAGCACTGCCATTAGCACAAAGATAAAAACACAAACTAGAAACAGTACACCCTCTTTGGGATTTTTTTTCAACCAAGTCATAATGATTTTCCCCCTTATGCCACGTCAACTTTAAGACGGTTCTTTTCTGCGCTGTAGCGGCTGTATGCATCCACACTTACCGCAACAATAATAACAATGCCTGTAACAATCTGCTGCCAGAAGGTGGGAATGCGCATGAGTATCAATCCGTTTTGCAGTATTGTCATAAAGAACACGCCCAATGTTACACCCAATATAGAGCCATAACCGCCGGTGATGTTTGTTCCGCCAATTACAGTTGCGCCAATTACCTTTAAATCCCAGCCCGCAAAGGAGTTGGGGTCTACCTGACGGTAAATGGAGGTGTGAACCACCGAGGCCACGCCCGCCAAAATACCCAAATACATATACAATAAGATTTGTGTTTTTTTAACGTTGTACCCCAGCCGTTCTGCGGATTCGCGGTTGCCGCCAATGGCAAACACACTGCGTCCAAAGCGCGTATACTTCATCATCCACCAGGTAAATAAAATGACAACAATTAAAAATACCACCTGTATGGGAAGCCCAACCAATGTTTTTACGCCAGGCACTTGTGTTTGGAAAAAGCTGGTTTGTCCAAATGCAATAAAGCTATCGGGAATACCCGTGAGCCATGTGCCGTTGGTCAGGTATTTCACCAAGCCGTTTATAATATTGAAAGTACCCAATGTTGCCACAATGGGCGGTATTTGCAATAGTGATATCAAAAGGCCGTTACAAAGCCCCATTGCAGCACCGCAGGCAATGCCCACTACAAATGCCAGAAAAATATTACCGGTTACCTCTATCAATAATGTGCCAACTATGCATGCACAGGCGGCTGTAATGGCGCCTACAGAAACGTCGATACCGCCGGTAAGCACTACCAAGAACATACCACATGCCAGAATGCCCAGCACAGTGCCGTTCTTTAAAATGTCCATCAGGTTATCCAAACGCCAGAATACCGGGTTTACAATGGATATGATAGCCATTAATACAAGGATCATTATCACCAGCAGGCCTTCTCTGCCCTTCATAAATCTTTTTAGTCCACTCATATTTATTCCACCCCCGCTGTTTACAGTATTGCTTCGTTCATAATTTTTTCTTGTGTGGCAGCATCACCGTCAAATTCCGCAACAATCCGCCCACGGCGCATCACCAATATGCGGTCGGATACGGCCAATATTTCGGGCAATTCGGAAGAAACCATAATGACACCAATACCTTGCTTTGCAAGCTCACGCAGTATATTGTGTATCTCTTCCTTTGCGCCTACGTCCACGCCATTTGTGGGTTCGTCTATAATCAGCAATTTTGGCTTAGAAGCCACCCACTTTGCCACTACCACTTTTTGTTGGTTGCCGCCCGAAAGCTTGGCCACCTGCATTTCTGGGTAGGGGGGCTTTACATTTAGCATTTTTATATATTCCATGGCCTTTTCGTGCTGCGCTTTTTTATCAATAATGCCCAGCTTGCTTGTTAGCTGCCCCAATATGCTAAGCGTAATGTTTTCTTCCATGTTGTTGGCCAGCACCAGTCCTTCGCTTTGCCTGCTTTCAGGAACAAAAGCCAACCCTGCTGCCATAGCTTGGGTGGTGTTTTGAAAGTTTACAGGCTGACCATTTAGCTTTACTTCGCCACTGTCGCGCAGCGATACGCCAAACAATGTGGCGCACATTTCTGTGCGTCCGGCACCCACCAGGCCTGTAATGCCCAGTATTTCGCCTTTGTGCAAGGTAAAGTTGATATCTGCATAGTTTCCCTTTTTGGTGAGAGCCGATACCTCCAGCAATGGGGTTTCTGTTAGCGCAGTGTTCTCTTTGCGTTCAAACACCACATCCCTACCCACCATAAGGGAGATTACCTTTTGACGATCCATATCTTCTTTTTTAAAGGTACCCATATACTGACCGTCGCGCATAATGGTCATGCGGTCGGCCACGCGGAACACTTCATCCAGTTTGTGGCTGATAAACAGAACGGAAATACCCTTGCTTTTCAAATCATCAATAATTTTAAACAGAGTTTCCACCTCGGAAGCGGAAAGAGAAGAGGTTGGCTCGTCCAAAATAATCAGCTTTGCATCGTATACCAGCGCGCGTGCAATGGCCACCAGCTGCTGCTTGGCAATGGAATAGCTGCCCAAACGCATATCTATATCTATATCCTCGCCAATGCGGTCTATGGCTTTTTGCGCAATGGAACGCAATTTTTTCCAATCCACGGTGGCCTTGTTTTCCTCCAACACTGTGCTAATGGCAATGTTTTCTGCAACAGATAGGTTGGGGAAAAGTGAAAAATCCTGATAAGTAACGGCAATGCCTTTGTGAACCGCAGTGATTGGTGTAAGGCTGGTTACTTTTTCCCCCTCTATATAAATTGCAGAGCCTTCGTCGGGTTCGTGTGTTCCGGCCAAAACTTTGATTAGGGTAGATTTTCCTGCACCATTTTCCCCCAATAGCGCGTGTACTTCCCCGTGGGCAATATCAAACGATATACCTTGCAGTGCTTTTACACCCGGAAAAGTCTTATTCACATTCTCAAAGCGAATCAACTGTTCTTCACCCATATCTTAAATATCTCCTTCCACCCCAATAAATTTTTAAAGACAACATTTATGTTTCTGTATGCCAAAAAAATGTTCTATAATGTTCTATATAAATAAGCGCAATAAACGCTAGTAGAGTATGAAATCATTTATAATATTTATTACCAATTACCAACAAACGATCGGGCTGTTCCCCTAATCAACGGAGCAGGTGGACGATAGTATACACCCCGTACAACTAATAGTTCCAATAAATCAACGGTTCAAACTGAATGACTTATTTTAGCATATAATTCTTCCATGCGCAACTTATTCAGACATATATGTAACAAGAGAACAGTGAAATTATGGATATAAATTTGAGTATGTTCTTTGGAAAATATTTCATAAAAACAGGCGTTCTGGTGGTGAGGAACGCCTGTTTTCGTATGCTGTTTCAATTGTTTCTATATTTTTTTGCGGGCGGCTTCGTCTGTCAACTCTATGATAATCCGCGTATCCAGTGCCGTTGTTTGCTCCCAACTCGATTCATATTCCTCTGGAAAGAAGTTTGCCCGTCCAAGACTGGTGAAGAGTTTCATCTGCACGCTGCTTTGCTCTGACAAAAACCGTGCAATGTTATGGGCGCGCATGCTAGATAAATCCAGATTGTCAGTGTGCGTGGTAGACTCTTCCGCATCGTTGGAATAGGATTCCACGGTAATGTTTTCCAGCTTGTAGCCATTGTATTTTAGCACTTCGCTTATATTTTCCAGCAGAGTTTGGGCATCTCCCTCCACCAGTTCGCTTTCCCCCGCGGGAAAGAGAACTCTGTTCGCAAGGTCAATTGTAATTTGCTCCTTGCGCACTTTATCTTCCCCCGGCTCAGCCTCGTAAATGGGAACAATTTTGCGTGATTCTCCCTCTAGGGTGAATTTTCTAGCTATAACCCTTGTAGGAGCAGCAGGCGGCACTACCTTGCCAGTCTCCGTGTCCAAAGTAAAGTTCCATGCCACCGTGGCACGTGCTCCCAGCCCATTGGGGTAGGCCTTTTGCATGGCTTCGTACAATTCTTTGCCCAGTTGGTCGGTGGCGGTTTGTATTTGCCGATCACCGTAAATATCGCCTGCCATTGTTTGCTGCACATATCTTTCGCCAGCGGAATGTGTGGAATCCTTTACGATAGGCGAGGAAGATGTGGAGGAGCCTGTAGGTATGGCAGTGGCCACGGGAGCAATTTTTTGCTTTGGTTCTGCCACAGCGGCCTTTGGCGTTACAGCGCAGCCCATAAACACTGCGGTAAAAACTAGTATGGCGGTGAGTATGGAAACAAATAATCGCTTGGGGCGATTGCCCATGTCAAAACTTTTGATTGCCTCTAAACGTGCTTTCATAGTTCTACCTCCTTCACTTAAGGGGAGCGATCCTGCAATGTTACTATTACTCCTACTTATATTAGCTAGCAAAGTATCTCCATACTGCTTTGGGTGGCAGCCAGCCAGTTTTAAAACAGCTTCGTCACAGCTTAGCTCGCAATCTTTGCCCATTTCCCTTGCGGCCAGCCATACGGCGGGGTTAAACCAGTGCAGGCAAAGTGTGAACTGCATCAGCCATTTGTACAGAGTATCCCTTCGTTTAAAATGGATTAATTCATGCAGCAGGGTATAGGTTAAGTTTCCCGCTGCGTTTTGGGGCAGCAGTATGATAGGGCGAAGCACCCCTACCAGCATTGGGGTAGACAGCAAGGTGCATTCATATTGTGGTGGTGGCTTTGTAATGCCTGCTAGTTTACAGGCGTCTTGGTAGCTGTCTAATATAGCGGCGTTTTCTGTTCTGTGGCATGAATGCTTTATGCGCTGCAAAAACAAAAGGTAGGCAATGGTTTTGTATAATGCAAATATAATACTCACCATCGGAAGCACCAACCATAGGATGGCCAAGCCTTGCACAGTAGAAACAGCCGAAGATCCATTTAGTGCAACAATACCAGTTGCAGGCTTTGTCAGTTGAACGGTGTTTTCAGTTTCTGCATTGGGAATGTTTGATGGTATTTTTTCTGAACCGAGCATTTGCTTCTGGCCGTATGCTTCTACTGCTGGAGGAGGGGCGCTGGTAAATAGAATGCTCATTAGGCTTGTTTGTGGGGAAAGGGGAACCAGCAACCTTACAACAACCAGTAGCCAAATATAGTAGTGCCACACGCGCCCCATTCGGTTTTTTAGCAAAGGCTTGCATGCCAGAAGAATAAGAGCCACTATGCCACCCGATAGGGATATGGATAAAAGCAACTTCAGAAGATCATTCATCGTGGCTCCTTTCCTGTTCGTTCCAGTAGTTAGTTAGCTCTGCGATATCTTCAGGACACAGCCGTCCTTCCTCTATCAGTGCCGCTACCAATCCCTTGGCATTGCCCCCAAATAGCTTATCTACAAATTCGCGTGCCTGCCCAGAGCCATATTCCCTTTGGCTTAACAATGCCGTATAAAGGTAAGTGCGCCCCTGTTTCATAGATGCTAGCATGCCCTTTTCGCACAAACGGGTAATAAAGGTGGAGATGGTGCTGCGCTTCCAGCCCCGCCCCTGTTGCTGCAAACTTTCCAGCAATTCAGTTGAAGTAATTGCCCCGCCGTTTTTCCAAATAAGCTTCATGATAAGCATTTCCGAATCCGATATGACTTGTTCCATAAACACCTCCATTACTACACGGTGTAGTTTTTTATTAATACTACACAACGTAGTTCTATATGTCAAGTATATTTGGACAAAAAAGGAACGATGTATACCGCTATGGAATGTGCTTTGTGCTATACTAATAGTATATGAATATTCCTAAACACGGGGGAGTGCTATGGATATACTGGACAAACTGAACGCGGAACAAAGGGAAGCGGTTACCACTACAGAGGGCTATGTGCGTGTGATTGCAGGTGCAGGCAGCGGCAAAACACGGGCGCTTACCACACGCTATGCCTATCTGGTTCAGGAGCTGGGCATTGCGCCGGGGCGCATTATGTCGGTTACCTTTACAAACAAGGCGGCAAATGAAATGAAAACCCGCATACGCAGGATGTTGGGAGATGTGGATACAGGCTTTATCAGCACATTTCATGGTTTTTGTCTGCGCGTTTTGAAAGAAGATATCCACAGGCTGAACTATCCCCAAAATTTTATGGTGATGGATGAAGAGGATCAAAAGGCTATATTGCAGGAAGTTTATGAGGAATTGCGCCTAGGTCTGAAGGACTATACCTTCCAGAATATGCTAAACACAATTGGCTACTACAAAACATCTATCAACTATGTGGCCGACCTTGTAGAGCCGGATGAAGCGCGTTTCAACCAGTATGCAGATAGCTTTGGGCCAGATATGAAAGAGCGTGCGTTGGGCAGATATATACAAAAACAGCGTAAGAACTTTATGTTGGATTTTGATGATATTATTAATTTTACACTGTATCTTTTTAAAAACAATGCAGAGGCGCTGGATAAATGGCAGGCACTTCTGCAATACATACAAGTGGACGAATTTCAAGATGTGGATTGCAAACAGGCCGAGCTAACCTATATGTTAAGCGAACGGTATAAAAATCTTTTTGTGGTGGGTGATCCCGACCAGACAATTTACTCATGGCGTGGTGCGGATGTTTCCATTATTATGGAATTCGACACGTTGTTTCCTTCTGCCAAAACAATTGTAATGAACAAAAACTATCGTTCTACACCTCAAATACTGGATGTAAGCAATGCATTGATTCGGCACAATCGTTTTCGGCTGCAGAAAGAGCTGATGGCTCTACAAGAGAAGGGGCAGAAGGCGCTGTACTTTCATGCCAAAACTGCGGAAGAAGAGGCGCGATTTATAGCAAATACGGTAAAACAATTACAGAAGTGTGGCGTGCCGTTGCATGATGTTGCAGTGTTGTATCGCGCACATTATCTTTCTCGCAGTTTGGAAGAGATATTTGTGGAAGAAAATATACCATATGTCTTATACAACGGTGTGGAATTTTACCGGCGCAAGGAAATTAAGGATGTGCTTTGCTACCTGCGTATGCTGATTACAGGGGATGACATATCATTTTTGCGCACTGTGAATATGCCCCGGCGCAATGTGGGGAAAAAAAGAATAGCCTTTTTGCAAAGCTGGGCAGAGCAAAACAAGTGTTTGTTGTTTGATGCATTGAAAGCCAATTTGGACAATTCCCTATTTACGTCCACCAAGGCCAAGCAGTATGTGGAGCTAATAGAATCCTACAAACGGTTGTTGGGGTCTATCGGCATATCCGAACTGTTGGACGGGCTGTTGCGAGATTCCAAATACGAAGAAAATTTGATGAGGGATGCCGACCAGAACCGAATAGACAATATTGCAGAACTTAAAAATTCTATCCAAGAGTATGAGACAGCAGCGGGCGAAGATATTTCCCTGCAAGACTACCTAAATAAAATTGCGCTGTTCACCAATCTGGATAGAACAGAACGGCAGGACAGTGTGCGTATGATGACGATTCACTCTGCCAAGGGTCTGGAATTTCCCTATGTATTTGTGTGTGGGATGAACGAGGGCATTTTCCCCAGCAGCCGTATCAAACACCGCGCAGAGATGGAGGAGGAGCGCAGGCTGGCCTATGTGGCATTTACCCGTGCGGGTAAACAGCTGTATATTACGGAAACGCAGGGAATCAACGACTACAATGGTTTCAGGTATCCTTCGCGTTTTATTTTTAACATTGCGTTTGAACTGTTGGATGTGCAGGGAATGCCTGCGGAGGAATTCTTGATCCAATCCCGCCGCTACATTCAAGCAGCCGAGGAACGGCTGGATGGCATCGAAATGCAATTTGAAAAAGGAGACAAGGTGAATCACCCGGTGTTTGGAATTGGTGTGGTGCAAGATGTGGACGAAAAAGGATATGCCATTTATTTTGAGACGCTTGGCAGCAGCAGGGAAATAGACATTGGCTATAGCAAACTGGAACATGTGGAATAGCCAGTGTTTTTTCACATAAAAAAACCGCTTGCAATTATTGCGGGCAAACGGTTTTATTCTAGTTGCTTTACTATGTTAGGGCTTGCGATCAGGAATGATTTCCAGGGCTTCCTGCTCGCCAACGCCCATATTCACAAGGAATATTGCGCTTACCACTACCATAATTGTGTAAAATACTTTCTTCATTTCGGAATCATCTCCTGTCGTTTATTTTTGATCTTAATCGTATTATAATCTCTATTTATGAAGAACGATTTGCTAAATTCTTACGATTCTATGAAGATTTATCAGATGGCGTAAATCTTATGCTATTCACGCTTTTGATGTGCGGTTTATTGCGCTTTGTTTGTTGGCTATTCGTGTTGCTAAAATTTGAGTATAAAATTTTTGGGAAACGTCTGGAATGTGGTTGAACTATTTTGCAAAAACATAAAACTGAGAAAGAATAAGCGAAGGAAATTTATATAAAATCAATACAAATCAAAACTTTGTTAGCTTTTGTAGTGTAAATTAGTCGACATATATCAATGTTTTTGATTTTATTGGTCATATTATGCATTGCATATGCATAATATTTTGGTATAATATTCCATATGACTCATGGAATGATTTTCAACTCAGTTTTGCCAGTGCCATACGTCAAAACTGCCAGTTTGTAAAACGAGCCAAAGACAAAATGCGGGGTAGGGAAACACACATTGGATGATACAGATAGATTTGAATTACGCATAATAAGCCCTGTGGAGTGGGGGCATCATTTTAAGCTGCCATCGGGTGCTTTGGCATACTATATGAAGCGCGTGCTTGTGTATAATGGTGTTTTGCTGGCGGCATTTCAAAAAAATAAAGTAGTTGGTGTTGCCATTTTAGAGTGTGAGAGTGGCAAATGGAATTGGGTGCTGAACTATATCTATGTACAGGAAAACTTTCGCAAACAAGGAGTGGCCACTTGCTTGGTAAAGGCGCTGCCAAACTACCTTCCTCCATATGCAAGATGTTTGTTTGCAAGAGTGGTTGCAGACCATTCGTATGCAGAGGTGGCAAGCAAGCTGTTGGTGGATGGCGGATTTCTTCGTTGTTCATCCGCTTCTATTTACACATGTGCTGTTACGGGCAACAGGGTTAGGGGTCTTTCTGCCCAATTACGAGAAAAATGGAAGGGCGTTTTTTCCAGACAAGAAAATGCAGGTTATCGGTATCTTCCCTTTTCTGCTGTTTCAAAGGATGATATGTCTAAGTTTATAAAAGCATCCTATACAGAATTTCCTTTGGTGCAGGGGATGCTGACTTCGATTTACGACCCTATAGATAAGTTGGATATGGACAAGAGCATATTGGCGTTGCGTGACAATAGGCCTGCCGCTTTTGGAATGGTAACCACAATAGATGCAAAAACGCTTTTTTTTCAAAAGTTAGCAGTTTCTTTTCGTGATTCGGGCAAGGGGCTTTCCATCGGCTTGTGTGCAGCATTTGCGGATACATTGGCGGATAGCGGTGGGTGTGATTTGCTATTTACCATTTATGAGGAAAATGAAAAAATGAAGCGTATTCGAGATACTTTGCTTCTGCCGCTGATAGACAAGTGCGAGAAGCAAATCAATTATCAATATATGATGAATGCCTGATGGGCAAGAAGCAAAACGGGTAGGATGAAAATATGCTAAAACAAATGGTGGATAAGCTGCCGGATGCAGTGCGCGAGAAGGCGGTGGAAAAATTTGTAACGTGCAAATCACGGGCGGAATTTGAGCTGGCTGCAGAGCAGTATGGTATGTTTTTCGTGGAAGAGGAACTGGAGCTAATGAGTGCGTTGGCCAAATGCACGGTGCTTACCGGCGAAGAACTGGAGATGATAGCTGGGGGCAAAGATAACTTTCTGCTGGTGAAGGAGGAGCTGCAAAAGGGTTAAGGCAACACCGCACAAACCGCGCACGTTGTCATCACTAGTCTTTTTGCGTGACACTGCGTCCAAAATGCTCGAAATAGCGCTGCTATTCTTGCGCTTTTGTCCTTGTTTCACACAAAAATCCTTCGCGATGCCAACGACTCGATTTCTGTGCGGTATCGCCTTAATCCTATTCATTTTAAGTCTGTATTTAAAATAGGCAAGCCGCAAAAACGTGGATTGCTCTCTTTTTATGCATATATTGACGGCAAGTGCCATTAGGCCGTATAATTCCATAGTAGAAACTAAAGTCGGCACTGGCCGGAAGAAATAGTATAGATGGCAATATGGGGGAAATATGATAGCTTTGGTTTGCGATACGCCATATCAACTGATTTCTGCAATTTTGGTGGCTCAGAAAGTGGCGCCGGATGCAAAAATCGTTTTTTTTATCAATACATATCTTTATTTTAAAGAGCAGAGCTTTGCGTATTCCAGTGCGCACCCCCGCATACACAAAATATTGTACTATGGGAGAAAGCATATGGGCGCGGGAAAGCTGCTTTCCGGCTTGGTGAATCCCAATGCTATGCTAAAGCATATAGATGGCTACCAGAAGGATATGCAATTTGAGGCCATTGTTACTTCGCGCACCACATATATGGCAACCTACCTCTACAACAAGCAAAGAAAGCGCACGCCAGATGTGCCTGTTTATCTAGTGGAAGAGGGCATAGGCGAATATACCACCAATCTGGTGCATACCCGCTTTACCAAGGCGGTGGCTGCGCTGGGGCGCACCACGCATATGGATCATATTACCCGCGCGTATTTTTCAGCACCTGAATTATACCCATACCAGCCCAGCTTTCCTGTGGAGAAAATTCCCGCAATCAACAGCGCCACAAAGGAACTGATAGAAAGTATGTTTGGGCTGGAGGCATTGCAGCAAGGTGGAAACACTCTAGGCGGGTACCCTTGCATCTTTTTAAGTGAGCCCAATTCCATAGAAATGAAGGAGCGTGAAGATGCCATAGCGTACGATGCGCAAGAGGATGCCATTATGGATGCCCTAGCTGAAGCGGTGGGGCTGGAAAATATGATAATTAAGGTTCATCCAATTGATCCTCACTTTAAAAAGGAAGGTATAGCCACTTTTTACTCCAAGTTCCCCATGGAGTCGCTGTTGCTGACCATGAATTGCGAGAATAAAACCTTTGTTTCCTCTATGTCTACGGCTATGCTTACCCCAAAGCTGCTGTTTGATTACGAGCCGCGGCTGGTTTTTACCTATAAAATATTGGATCCGCTGATACGGCGCTTTTTAACAGATGATGCACAGCGGCAGCGGTATTATGATTTTATACAGGGGGTAATGGGCATGTATAGGGATCAAAGCAGGGTGGCTGCGCCCGAAAATATGGAGGAATTTGTGCAGACAATAGAGAAATTTCAGCAAAGTGTTCCTAGTTGATATCACCACAATAATAATGGTATAATATGAAAAAGACGAAACATGGGAGAGGGATATGTTTAACGATAAAACCATACTAATTACTGGCGGCACAGGCTCGTTTGGTAATTTTTTTACAGAGTATCTGCTGCGCAACTATGCACCCAAGAAAATCATTATCTATTCTCGCGATGAATTCAAGCAATTTAACATGCGAAATAAATTTATGGAGCACGACGCAAAGTTGCGCTTTTTTATTGGTGATGTGCGCGACAAGGAACGGTTGAACCGTGCGTTTAACGGTGTGGATTATGTGGTGCATGCGGCGGCAATGAAGCAAGTGCCCGCCTGCGAATACAACCCCATAGAGGCGATTAAAACGAACATAGATGGCGCAACCAACATTATAGATGCGGCGCTGGACAGGGGCGTGAAAAAGGTGGTGGCTCTCTCTACAGACAAGGCGGTGAACCCGGTGAATCTGTATGGCGGCACAAAACTGGTTTCAGACAAGCTGTTTGTCTCTGCAAATGCGTATTCCGGTGCGGATGGCACCGTGTTCTCCATTGTGCGCTACGGAAATGTGGCGGGCAGTAGGGGCAGTGTGATTCCCTTTTTCGGGCAGTTGATTTCGCAGGGGCAAACCAAGCTTCCCATTACAGATTTCCGCATGACGCGTTTTTGGATAGACCTGAAGCAGGGCGTGGAATTGGTGCTGAAAGCGCTGGCGGAATCCAAAGGCGGCGAAACCTATATTTCTAAAATACCCTCTTTCCGCATTACCGACCTTGCCGAAGCAATGCTTCCCGGTTGCGAAATGGAGCAAGTGGGCATTCGCGAGGGCGAAAAGCTGCACGAGGTAATGGTGGCAAAGGAAGACTCCTTGCAAACATACGAATTTGACGAGCATTTCATCATATTCCCCCATATGGAATGGTGGAGCAAAGCACGCCACTTTACAGAAGGTGGCACACGTGTAAAAGATGGCTTTGAATATAGCTCGGGCAGCAATACAGACTGGATCAGTGTGGAACAACTGCGCGTACTGTTGCGTCAGAATAAATAGTATAAAATAGTGTGCCACATATGTGGTGCAACGGGAGTATGGATTGGAAAAACTGGCAATTGACGGGGGCAAACCTGTTCGCAATACATATCTTTCCTATGGAAAGCAATATATAGATGAAAGTGACATTGAAGCCGTTACAGAGGTGTTGAAAAGCGACTTTCTTACCTGCGGCCCAATGGTGGCAGAGGTAGAGCAAACCTTGTGCGAAATTTCGGGCGCGAAGTATGCAGTGGCTGTTTCCAATGGCACCACTGCCCTGCACTGTGCTTGCATGGCGGCGGGGGTGCAGCAGGGCGATGAAGTAATTGTGACGCCCATTACCTTTGCAGCATCTTCCAATTGTGTGCTGTATTGCGGGGGAACGCCCATTTTTGCAGATATAGACAGGGAAACATGGCAGATATCGCCCAGTGCAATAGAGGAAAAAATTTCGCCGCGTACAAAGGCGGTAATAGCGGTGGACTACACCGGCCAACCCTGTGAATACGACAGTATAAAACAGATTTGCAAGCAGCATAATTTGGTTTTGATAGAGGATGCTGCACATGCCATTGGCACCCAGTACAAGGGGCAGCCTGTGGGCAGCATTGCGGATATGACCACCTTCAGCTTTCATCCGGTTAAAACAGTAACCAGTGGCGAGGGTGGCGCAATTATGACCAATTCCCTAGAACTGAAAAAAAAGCTGGATCTTTTATCCAAGCACGGCATAGCCCGCGACCCAGATACGCTGGGGCAGGATTGGTACTACGAGCAGGTGGATTTGGGCAACAATTACCGTATTACAGATATACAAAGTGCCCTTTTAAAAAGTCAGCTGGCAAAGCTGCCACAATTTGCCGCACGGCGGCGGGAAATTACCAATGCATACATACAGGCCTTCCGGGAGATGCCGGAAATTACGCTACAAAAAGAATATGAAGGCAGCGATACGGTGCGCCATTTGTTTGTAATCAGGCTGAATACCCAGAAATTAACTGTGGGACGTCAAGAGGTCTTCGATGCGCTGCGTGCGGAAAATATAGGTGTGCATGTGCACTATATTCCTGTATACACCTTCCCGTACTATGCGCGAATGGGCTATCAACGGGGCATTTGCCCGCAGGCAGAGGCTCTGTATGAGGAAATTATTACGTTGCCGCTATTTTACTCTATGACAGACGAGGATGTAGTGGATGTAATCACTGCAGTGAAAAAAGTGCTGGGGCAGTACGCCAAGCAGTAGCTTTGGTGCCCAAATGTGGATCATCATTAGAATTGGGCAATCAGTTTGAAAGAAATGATACGGAAGGTGGTGACGCGGGCATAAATGTTCACTTTCATGTTGAGTTTTGTGCGTGACATGGGTGGAGCATCATGCTCCTTGTTATGGAATTATGTCTCGGAACAGTACAATTTGGAATGCAATATGGCATTTCCTCCAGTGGCAGGCCACAACCGGCGGAAGCCTTGAAAATGCTGGAGTACGCCGCCAACAATGGAATTACCACAATTGACACAGCCAGTGCCTATGGCGAGGCGGAAAAGATTGTGGGCGATTTTATAGAGCGGTATGGCAGGGAAAACCTGCAAATTGTTACGAAAATACGGCCGGGGTTGCTATTCAATATAGAACAAAAAAACTACTTTAAAACAATCCGACAAAATTTAAAAGACAGCTTGGCGATTTTGCGTCTGGATAATGTGGATGCCTGTATTTTTCACAATGCGGAATATGCAAGCAATCCAGAGGCGTTGGAAGCTTTGGCAAAGCTGAAAAAAGAAGGACTGGCAAAAAAAACCGGTGTATCCATATACCTTCCCGCAGAATTTGAAGCGGCAATGCAGTCACCATATGTGGATTTAATTCAAATACCTTACAACATACTGGATACGCGCCTAGATGGCCTGCTGAAAAAAGCCCATCAGGAAATACACGCCCGCAGTGTTTTTTTGCAGGGGCTGCTGCTTATGGACGAACAGGATGTGCCGCAGAAGCTGTGGGATATCAAGCCGTATTTGCACACGTTGGATGCTTTTGGAGAGAGAAACAACGTAACGCGTATGCAAACCTTGTTGGGTTTTGTAAAGTTGCAAACCAAAATTAGCAAAATTGTATTTGGTGTAGATAATATAGAGCAAATTCGGCAGGTGAAGGAGGCCTTTGATACACAGGTGGACGAGGCCGCATTGCGTGATTTGGCAGATGAGTTTAGTGTGGTGGAGGAAAGGCTGATAATGCCCAGCTTGTGGCATGGTGAATATAAATGAAAATTTTAGCAATTGTGCAGGCGCGGTTTGGTTCCACACGGCTGCCTGGAAAAATATTGATGGATATGGCGGGGAAACCAGTATTGCAACGTGTGCTGGAGCGTGCCGCCAAAAGCAAGCGAATTAGCGAAGTGGTGGCGGTTACTTCTGTAGGGAAAGACGATATACCCACAGTGCATCTGGTATCGGGGCTGGGCTATCGTATCATGGCAGGCAGCGAAAATGATGTGCTGGACAGGTATTACCAGTGTGCGCGACTGTTGCAGCCAGAGTATGTTGTGCGTATAACGGGGGATTGCCCGCTGTTTGATGCAGAACTGCTGGATATGGCGATAGATGCCATGAAGCCGGAAACGGACTATATGGCGGCGCTAAGTGAAACGCTGGCAGATGGGCTGGATTTGGAAGTGTTCCGCTATACAGCGCTGGAGCAAGCGTGGCAGCAGGCAAAGCTGGCCTCGGAACGGGAACATGTAACGCTTTATATGAAGAACCATCCCGAAACATATGTACTGCAAGATTTTATATGCCCGCATGGCAACTTGAATAGAGAACGCTGGTCATTAGATGAACCGGAAGATTATGAACTGCTGAAAAACATATACGAGCATTTTGAGGGGGCAGATACTTTCAGTACGAAGGATGTGCTGGCATATTTGGATGAAAAACCGGGGCTGCGCACAATCAATGCGGCCTTTGGCAGGAACGAAGGGCTTGCAAAATCACTGAAACAAGATTATGAGGTGCAATAAAGAGATGGGAAAAGGAACCGATTTGTACAGGTATGCCAAGC
The DNA here is from genome assembly GCA_964592125.1 of uncultured Christensenella sp. Classification (GTDB taxonomy): domain Bacteria; phylum Bacillota; class Clostridia; order Christensenellales; family Christensenellaceae; genus UBA5399. The sequence goes on along the minus strand of CAZQBV010000025.1, from coordinate 11,713 downwards.
GGATTATTCCGGGGGGAACGCAGCTTCTGTCCAAGCGACCCGAGCAGTTTTTGCCAGAAATGTGGCCAGCCTATTACGACCATGCAAAGGATTGCTATGTATGGGATTTGGATGGGAAAATGTATGCGGATGTTTGCTATATGGGCATTGGCGCCTGTGTGCTGGGCTATGCCTTTGATGCTGTGGACAATGCGGTGAAAGCCGTTATAGACAAGGGAAATATGTGTACACTGAATGCGCCCGAGGAGGTTTACCTTTCGGACAAGCTGCTGTCGCTACATCTTTGGGCAGATATGGTGCGCTATGCCAAAGCAGGTGGAGAGGCAATGGCGCAGGCGGTACGCATAGCGCGTGCGGCAACAGGTAAGGATAAAATATTGTTCTGCGGCTATCATGGCTGGCAGGACTGGTATCTTGCTGCAAATTTAAGTGAAGATGACACCCTTTCCGAGCATTTGCTTTCTGGGCTGGCGCCGGCGGGTGTGCCCAAGGGCTTGGCAGGTACCATGCAGCCTTTTCGTTACAATGATATAGAGGCATTCCGTAAGCAGTGTGAGGCCAACAAGGGGGAGATTGCCGCAGTGGTAATGGAGCCCATACGCAACGACTGGCCGAAAGAGGGCTTTTTGGAAGAAATACGCGAATATACAGAGAAAAACGGAATTGTGTTGATCTTTGATGAAATAACAGCAGGCTTCCGGCTAAATTGCGGGGGCAGCCATTTGGTGCTAAAGGTGGAGCCGGATATTGCTGTGTTTGGAAAGGCGCTTGCCAATGGATTTCCCATATCGGCCATTGTTGGCAGGGAAAGCGTGATGTCTGCAGCGCAGGACACCTTTATTTCCAGCACCTTCTGGACAGAGCGTACGGGCTTTGCCGCGGCAATTGCCACAATTGATTTTTACTTGAAACGCAATGTGCAGGAGCATTTAATTGCAGTAGGGCAAAAAGTACAGCGTGGGTGGAACAAATCTGCTATGCAGCACGGGCTTGCTATAGAGGTGGGGGGCATTCCGCCGTTGTCGCACTTTGGGTTTGTTTGTGAAAAGCCATTGGTAGCGAAAACCTTTTTCACACAGGAAATGTTGAAACGCGGCTTTTTGGCATCCACTGCATTTTATAGCAGCTACTCTCACTCGGAAAAAATTGTGAACCGCTATCTGAATAGTGTAGACGAGGTGTTTGGCATGATAGCCCAGATAGGGATGGAACATTTGGAAGAAAAACTGGATGGACAAGTTTGCCAAAGTGGATTTCAACGCTTGAACTAGAACAGTTTGCTTGATAGCGTTGTTAAAATTGGTTTATAAATAAGTATTGAATGTCAACCAAATAAAATTCGCATTGTCTATTCCGTGCGGTATGAAGGAGAAAAACAATGGCAGATGTACAAAAATATCCCCTAAGATTTTCTATTGAGTTTCCCGAAAACGGACAGCCTATGGAACAGTACGAACAATTGAAAATTCCCAAAATGTATGAAATGGCCAAAAAAATTATAAACGAGGGTGGCTATGTAGTGGCAAAAACAGTGTTTATAAATGGCGAGGCACAGGAAATGAAAATTTCTAAAATGATTGAATTGAGAGATTTGTTTGGCAAAGTATAAGTATTGAATGGTATAAGCAAACCAGCGCTCACTGTTTCAAATGAAATTACAGAAGAAATGACCGAACAGCCGCCAAATACCTTTGGCGGCTGTTCGATTGTGTGGCATCGGCCAATGCAGAAGCCAATGGCTAATCGCGACAAAATACAAACGGTACCACAAGTGCCGCGGGGGCAAGGCATTTTGCGCATGCCTGCAGTGTTGCCCCGGTGGTGTAAATATCATCTATCAGCAAAATAGTTTTTCCGGTTATATCCATATCGTTCCGCAAGGAAAAAGCATCCTCCATATTTTGCAATCGGTCTTCCCGCCCTAAATTAAACTGCGGTTTGGTATCCTTTGTGCGCACCAGCAGGGAAGCAACGGGCAGCCCCAGAAACGCGCCCAAATGGGTGGCAATCAATTCGCTTTGGTCAAAACCGCGCTGCTTTAGCCTGTTTTTATGAACGGGTGCAAAGGTAACAATATCTACAGAAAGCTGGCTCTGGACATAGCAGTGGCACATTTTTTCTGCAATGTATTCGGCTAGCTGTGGGGCGTCGTTGTATTTTAGATGGTGCATCAGTTTGCGCACAATACCCTCATAGGGGAAAACGTGAAGCACCTCGCCCGACATGCAATCGGACGGAATTAAGCTGTGCTCCAAATTGGCGCAACGTTCGCAAAGCCTTCTGTCGCTGGGTATTTCTCGGTTGCAATATACGCATTGCACACCCATATCTGTCAGCTTCTTGAATAATTCCCGCATAACCTGTACATCCTCAAAGTTTTTGCTTCGTATTATTTTCCAATCACTCTAGAAAGATATTTTAGTTCCTTGGCAAGTGCTGTGGCGCGCCTGCCTGTGGAAGCATTGCGCAGCATATAGCTCATTGTGTAGCGGTCGCCTATTAGTATCACCTTGTTTTTGGCGCGGGTAACACCTGTGTATAGCAGGTTTCGTGTGAAAAATGGATTGGGGTCGTACTTCATGGGCAATATCACAACGCCAAACTCGCTGCCCTGTGCCTTGTGAATGGTGTATGCAAAGGCGCCATCCAGTTCGGATAATTCCATCAATTCATAATCGCAAGATTTACCATCCTCAAATTTCACCGTGGTTAGCCCTGCACGTATTCGGGTAATCATTCCAATATCTCCGTTAAATACACCCTCGCCCATGCTAAGGCCTTTGTGGTCGCGCCATTCGCGGCTGTAGTTGTTGGTAATTTGCATCACGCGGTCACCTTCCCGAAACAACTTATCGCCAAATTGCAATTCTGCTTTGCCTTCCTTCAGTGGGTTCACAGTGTCGCGTATTTGGGCATTCAGCGCTATGGTGCCAACCTCTGTGCGCTTGATGGGCGCAATTACCTGCACATCGTCACCTTGCTGTGTGTATTTTAGGTATTGTTCCAGCACTGCCTCCACAGTTTGTGCGCGGGTGGCGCAGTCTATAAATTGAAATTCCCGTTCATCTGTTTCGGGCATTTTTCCCGCCAGAATTTCGAAGGCGGCATCTGCAATGCGCCCCTCGTTGCGGAAGTGGTAGGTAAGCCGCACTTGGTGAACGCTGCCAGATGCCAATATATCACGCATTACGTTGCCAGGCCCTACAGAGGGAAGCTGGTCTGCATCTCCCACCAGTATCAGTCGCCCACCTTCTTTTATGGCGCGCAGCAGGTTGCCCATTAAAAAGATATCCAGCATAGATACCTCATCTACAATTACAACATCTGCGGCCAGCGGGTCTTCTTCATTTTTACGGAAATAACATTGAAAGGCATCTTCGTCGTAGGCATATTCCAACAGCCTGTGAAGGGTTTGGGCGCTGGCGCCCGTGGCCTCTTGCATTCGCTTGGCAGCCCTGCCTGTGGGCGCTGCCAGTGCAGTGCTTAGGCCAGCCCCGCCCAATATGTGCAGCACGGCCTTTAATATAGTGGTTTTGCCCGTGCCTGGGCCTCCTGTAATAACGCAAACCTTGTTGGTAACTGCTGCTCGAACGGCATCCAGTTGCTCTTCCGAAAGGGAAAAACCCTTTTGCTGATGAGACACCAGCTTGTCTAGCCCCTTTATTTCCTCTGCAGTGGAGGTGGCAGCCATGGCAAACAGCTTGGCTGCCGCCCGCATTTCCGCATTGTAGGCGCGCTTGCTAAATACCACTGTAAATTCTTCCGCATAGCTACGCAGCACCACGGTTTCCTCCAGCACCAGCTGCATTAGGCTGAGAGAAACCTCGGCAGGCTGCACGCCCAGCCGCTCGGCAACATGAGGAACCAGCCTGTCTCGTATTACATACATATTGCCATTTTGCAACATTTTGTTCAGCACATTTAGAATGCCGTTTTTAATGCGAAAGGGTGCGTTCTGCTGTATGCCCAAGTTGGCGGCAATTTTATCCGCAGTTATAAAATCCACTCCATGTATTTTTTCTATTAGGATATATGGATTTTCCCGTATGCGCACCACCGCACCGCTGCCCATTTGCGTTACGGCAATGGTGGCCTGCCGTGGGGTTAGCCCCATGCCCATCAGCTCTGTATAGACATACTTTTCTGTGGCATAATCCTGAAATGTGGCGTGTATGCTTTGTGCCAGCTTTTTGGATACACCCTTCACCTCTGCCAAACGCATGTGTTCATTTTCTATTACATCAAACGTATCTTTTCCGAATGTTTCCACCAGCCGCGTTGCCAGAACCTCGCCCAGCCCTTTGATAAATCCACCGGATAGAAAGAGAACAATATCGTTTAGGTCGCTGGGCAGCATGGTTTGATAGGAAGATACCACAAACTGCCGCCCATATTTTGCATGCGTTTTGTAGGTGCCAAAAAAGCGCGTCACTTCACCAGTTTGCAGACCAGGCATATTGCCCACCACTACAGTGGGCTCCTCTGCCTCTACTTCCACAACGGCATAGCCATCCGCGCTTTCGTATATAATCGTTCCTATTGTGCCTGTAAGTTCTTCTGTCACAGCGCTGGTTTATTTCATTTCCGCTTTAATTGCGTCCACCATATCCAAACGCTCCCATGGCAAATCCAAATCTTCCCGGCCAAAGTGACCATAGGCTGCTGTTTGACGGTAGATGGGGTTGCGCAGCTGCAAACGTTCTATAATGCCGTTCGGGCGCAGGTCAAACAACCTAGTTATCATATCGGCAATTTCGGTGCCATGCATTTTGCCTGTGCCGAAAGTTTCCACATAAACCGAAACAGGGTTTGCTACGCCAATGGCATATGCCAACTGTATTTCGCAGCGATCGGCAAGGCCGGCCGCCACAATGTTTTTGGCTACATGACGAGCCGCGTAGGCTGCGCTTCTATCCACTTTGGAGGGATCCTTGCCAGAGAACGCACCGCCGCCATGTCTGCCCATGCCGCCGTAGGTATCCACAATGATTTTTCTGCCGGTAAGGCCGCTATCGCCCTGTGGCCCACCTATTACAAACCGGCCTGTGGGGTTTACAAAAATTTTAGTATCGCTGTCCATCATTTCTGCTGGAATAATGGGGTTGATTACGTTTTCTATTAAATCCCTGCGTATCATTGCCTGGGTTACTTCTGGGTCGTGCTGGGTGGAAACAACCACTGCATCCACACGGAAGGGCTTCCAGTTTTTATCATATTCCACAGTTACCTGTGTTTTGCCATCTGGGCGCAAATAGTCCAGCTCGCCATTCTTGCGCACTTCTGCCAGCTTCTTTGCCAACTTGTGTGCAAGGTAGGTGGTCATAGGCATATACACATCTGTTTCGTTGCAGGCATAGCCAAACATCATGCCTTGGTCGCCCGCGCCAGTTTCGTCTTCTTCCTGCTGTTCGCGAGATTCCAGCGCTTTGTCCACACCCATTGCTATATCTGCGCTCTGTTCATCTATGCTGGTAATCACGCCACAGGTTTGGCCATCAAAACCATATTCTGCTCTATCAAAACCAATTTGGTTGATTGTTTCACGCGCAATTTTTGCAATATCCACATAGGCAGATGTAGTGATTTCGCCCATTACCAGAACCAGCCCCGTATTTACAGCAGTTTCACATGCTACGCGGGCAGTAGGGTCTTGTGCCAGTATGGCATCCAGTACTGCATCCGAAATTTGATCGCACACCTTATCCGGATGTCCCTCTGTAACGGACTCCGAAGTGAAAAGTCTTCTCATTTTATAACCTCCAAATACTTATCATCTATACTATTTATCACAATATTTTATTATAGCAAGTATATACAACTTATTCAAGCCATTCATGCTGTAAAATACCCTGCGTATTATCCCCAAATATGTACATATGGGAAAAATAAATCGCTCAAAAGCAACATAAGGAATCCGGCAACAAGGTTGCCAATCAACACCATGGGAATTGCCTTTTGCGGCTTTAACCCCAGCATAGCCGAAAGCAGAGAACCCGTCCACACACCTGTGCCGGGCAGGGGGATTGCCACAAACAAAAACACACCCCAATAGCCGTATTTTTCTATTTTGGCCTTGTGCTTTTCCACTTTTCCAAGAATCCAGTTGGCCACTTTGTTAAAAAACTTTACTTTGCTGGTGGACAACTTTAGAATTATTTTTTCTATAAAAAATATAATAAACGGTACGGGAATACATGCGCCAAGATAGGCCAGCCAAAAAACTGTCCACACAGGCATGCCAAGCCCTGTACCCGCCAATATGGAGCCCTTCAGTTCCCAAAGGGGCAGCATTGACGTGAAAAAAACCATAAGGTAGGCAGATAACGGAAAATCCTTCATGCAGTACACTTCCTTTCCGGACAATATCTTTTAAGAATACAATACTTATGATATAATTTCAACAAATAATGCTATTTCGTATAGGGAATATGGCTTTTGAAGAAAGGGTTTTATGCGGAAAATACTAGGTGCTTTGCGGCGGGCAGATGAACGGTTTGGGCTGATAGCCGAGGGTGACAAGATTGTTGTGGGGCTATCTGGCGGCAAAGACTCTATGCTGCTGCTGTATGCGTTGAAGCTGTATAGCCATTTCAGTAAAAAGGCATATCGCTTACATGGCATTTGTGTGGATTTGGGGTTTGCTGGCTTTCAAACGGAAGTGGTGGAAAGCTACGCCAAGCAACTGGATGTGCCGCTCAGTGTGATAAAAACGGATATTGCAGAGGTGGTTTTCGAAAAGAGACAGGAGAAAAACCCCTGTTCCCTATGTGCAAAGATGCGCAAGGGTGCTCTGTATGCACACGCGGCAGAGCTGGGTGCGGGCAAGGCGGCCTTTGCACACCATATGGATGATGCGCTGCAAACACTGCTTATGAGCATGATGTATGAGTCGCGCATGAATACATTGCAACCCAAAAGCTATTTGTCGCGTAGGGATATTACGTTAATTCGCCCATTGCTGCTGGCAACGGAGCAGGATGTAATAGAGGCGGTGAAAAGAAATAAAATTCCGTTCTTTAAAAACCCTTGCCCGGTAGACAAGCATACCTCGCGTGAACAGAGCAAAGAAGTGTTGCAATATTTGGAGAGCCTGCACGAGGGTTCTGTGAAAAACATGATGACTGCACTGCAAAACACGGATAGCTACAAGTTGTGGAACACACAGGGTACCAACAATTTTAAGTAATACTCATCTCAAATAAAAAAATCGGATAAAAATCCGATTTTCATGGAAGCTGCAATTCTATTTTAGTTGGTATCTTCTTCATTCGGTAAAAATAGTTCTTTATACCGCTGGATACTGGTTTCTATAATTTCTATTGCGTTTTGCCGTCCGCGCACTTCGTTTACAGCAGTGTTCTTATGTTCCAGCATTTTGTACACTTCGAAAAAGTGTGTCATTTCTTCCAGTATATGCGCAGGAAGTGCGCTGATATCCCGATAGCCATTGTACATGGGGTCGCCAAAGGGCATGGCAATAATTTTTTCGTCACGTTGCTCGTTGTCCACCATTTTCAGCACACCAATGGGGTAGCACTGCACCAGTGCCAAAGGTATAATGGGCTCGGAGCAAATAACCAACACATCCAAGGGGTCGTTGTCCTCGGCATAGGTGCGGGGGATAAAACCATAGTTTGCAGGGTAGACTGTGGAAGTAAAAAGTACACGATCCAGCTTTAAAAAGCCGGTTTCCTTATCCAGCTCATACTTGGATTTTCCGCCCTTTTGTATTTCTATTACGCTTACAAAATTATCTCCCTTAATGCGTTCAGGGTCAATGTCGTGCCATATATTCATAGTAGATACCTCATTTCATTTGCTTTACTATACCAAGTAGCCGGATTGAATGCAATGCATTTTTTTGATAGAATAACACGGAACAGAACAACATAGGAGGGGAAACGGGCATGGAATTGCAATTGAGAAAATGGGAAACAGAAGATGCGGCGTGCGTGGCGAAATTTGCAAATAATAGCAAAATAGCGGAAAACTTGCGGGATGCTTTTCCCCATCCATACACACTGCAAGATGCACAGGTTTATATAGATGGATGTATGAAAAACGAGGGCAAAATGCAGATGGCACGCGCTATTGTGGTGGATGGCATGGCGGTGGGCAGCATTGGCGTATTTGTGGGTACGGATGTGTATTGCAAAAGTGCGGAACTTGGCTATTGGCTGGCACAGCCATATTGGGGGCAGGGTATTGTTACCCGAGCCATCATGCAAATTTGTACCGAGGCATTCCAGAATCTGGACATTGTGCGCATTTTTGCGGAGCCTTTTGCACACAACATTGGCTCGCGTCGGGCACTGGAAAAAGCAGGGTTTGCGTTGGAAGGTACCATGAAGAAAAGCGTGTTTAAACTGGGCAAGTATTATGATTCCTGCATGTATGCAAAATGCAAGCCGGAAAGTATAGAAGTATAAAAAAATAAAAGTATAAAAAAATAAAAGTATAAAAGTATAAAAAGTGAATGGCGCGAATGCAGTGTGGGGGAATTAATATCGTTCTATTTCCACATCGTTTAGCGCCAGTTTTTTCAAGAAATATTCCCGATATACCACATTGGGGCTAAAGTGATAGATTTTCAGCGTGGTAACCAATGTGAGAGATGATTTTGTAAGGATGGCGCGGCTGATATCCTTGTAATAAATTTGTTTTTTTACACCAAACATGCTTACGTATATGATGTACTCTTCCTGCACCTTTATTTTCCATACCAGCGAAATCAACAAAAATGGACACCCCAATACACCCAGCACAATGGTAAGCATCAGCGCCACAGGTTGCAATTGCTGCCATACCAGCATATTCAAAGCCAATACCAGCACCAGCAGGAAAAACACCACGCAAATAAGGCGATACACAAGGGGATAGCGCACAATAAAATCCTTTTCTATTTCTATCACCCGCACCCGCTCGTTTTTTGCAGCGTACAGTATAAAATTGATGGCGGCCAAAACCAGCAGCACTGTTAATACTATTTTAATTGTGTCTAACATATTCTAATTATACACCAATTTTACAGCCAGATAAATAAATTTTCTCTTCCAGTTCCCCTTCTGGAAAAGAGTGGTTATTCTGCGCTTGCCAAGAATGTGAACAAAACGTATAATACAGGTAGTGTTTATGACAGACAGTTGTATTTTTTGAATATATTAGCAAATTAACATCTGGAGCAAACGAAATGGAAGCAGAAACAAAAGGAAAGAAAAAGCCACGTGTCATTATTGTAGTGGTTCTTGTTGCGCTACTTTTAATAGTGGGAATTGTGTGGAATGACGTAACCACACGGCAAGAGGAAGCACTGTTTACGCCTTATGGGGAGATGGTGGAGGTATACGATACCAAAATGCATGTGTTTTCCGTGGGGGAACGAAAGGCCAATGAACCGGCTATTGTTATGATTTCGGGTTTGGGCACGCCTTCGCCTGCCGCAGATTTTTTCCCGCTGTGGAACAGCCTTTCCAAAGAACACTTTGTGGTTGTTTTGGAGCGCCCCGGCTATGGATGGAGCAAAAACACCAGCCGAGAGCGCACCACGCAAAATATACTGGAAGAAAGCCAACTGGCACTGGCACAAACGGGGATAGAGCCGCCCTACCTATTGGTAGCGCACGATATGGGTGGCATGGAGGCATCGCTGTATGCCAGCCAATACCCCGATGAAGTGGCAGGGCTGGTGCTGCTGGACTGCAACGCCCCTCAGCTCATGCTTTCCAAAGGGGAGCAGGCATTGAGTTTTGGGCAAAAAATGATGCCGCTGGCGCGTACACTGGGCATTTTGAGGTTGTTGGGCACAATATCGCCGGGTACTATAGATAAAATGTCGTGGAGTGCAAGAAATAATTTTGAGTATGTGAGCCAATATTATAGAGATATCGACCGCCACTTTGCCATCACAAAGTACTATGGCTCCATGATGCAAAGAGAGGCGGGGCTGCGTATGGCCAATGCAGAAACGGTTTCGGCAACCAGTTTTCCTGCGGATTTGCCTGTGGCGCTTATTTTGTACGACAAAGAGGAATTTCACCAAGAACCGGACTATGAGTCGAATATGGCAATGCAACAGTCGTGGGTGGATCAATCCACAAAAGGTGCCATTCATTTGATGGACGGCGGGCACTATATACACCAATACCAGCCGGACGAAATCAACAAAATAATAGAAGACTTGCTGCAGCAAAACGCAGGCTGACAAAAGGACACTTGAAACAAAGCTACATATCGAAGTATAATGAAGGGGCTGCCGTACTGAAAACCCGAATGGGTAGTGCATGGTATGTGCAGGAAAGATATTTACTTGGATAAAAAACGCAGGGTTGCGTTAATATATTTTGAAATGAGGACAATATGAAAACAAGGGCAGTAAGGATTTACGGAAAAGACGATTTGCGACTGGAAAGCTATGAGTTGCCAGATATTGCAGAGGATGAAATCCGTGCAAAAGTGGTAACAGATAGCATTTGTATGTCTACCTATAAGCTGGCAAAAATGGGGCAAGAGCACAAGCGCGCTCCAAAAGACTTGATCAATAACCCCTCTATTATTGGGCACGAAATGTGTGGCATTATAGAACAAGTGGGCAAAAAATGGCAGCATAAATTTCAAGCGGGTGAGAAATTTATTATGCAGACGGCGCTGTTGTACGAGGATTCGCTTCTATCGGCGGGATTTTCCTTTCCCTATGTGGGTGGCAACGCAACCTATATCAACATACCCAATACAGTGATGGAACGGGATTTTTTAATTCACTATGATTCGGATGCGTTCTACTTTGGTTCGTTGGCAGAGCCGATGGCCTGCATAGCGGCGGCTTTTCATGCCAGCTATCATGTGAATTCGCGCAGCTTTATGCATGAGATGGAGATTAAAAAGGGAGGAAAGCTGGCCCTGCTGGCAAGCGCTGGCCCCATGGGGCTGGGCGCTGTGGATTATGCTATGAATAGCAAGTTTCGCCCCTCCTTTATGGTTGTAACAGATATAGATGACGACCGCCTAAACCGCGCTGCGCGTGTGCTTCCGGTGGAAAAGGCCAAAAAGCTGGGTGTGGAACTGAAATATGTGAACACCAAGACAATGGCTGACCCCATAGCAGAGCTGAAGGCAATGGCGGGCGGCGGCTTTGACGATGTGTTTGTAATGGCGCCGGTAGAGCCGGTAATAGAGCAAGGAAACCGTATCCTTGGCTACGATGGCTGCCTGAATTTCTTTGCGGGTCCCACAGATGTAAACCTAGCTGCACGCATCAATTTCTTTGATGTTCACTATGCATCCCAGCACCTTACGGGCACTACGGGCAGCCGCATAGAGGATATGCGAGAGGTGGTAACGCTGATGAACACAGGTGTGATAGACCCCACAGCCATGCTCACCCACATAGGTGGGATGGACAGTGTGGCGGATGCGGTGATAAATTTGCCCAGCATTCCCGGTGGCAAAAAGATGATTTACAATCAGATAGATATGCCACTTACCGCCATAGATGATTTCGCAAAGCTGGGCGAGACAGACCCACTGTTCAAACGGCTTGCGGAAATTACCGATGCACATAACGGCCTTTGGAGTGCGGAGGCAGAGCACTACTTGCTAGAGCAAAAAGGTGCGTCTGAAAAATAGGGTTTTATTCGAAAAGTAGAATTTATACTGATCCCAGATAGAAATATCGCAAAAGCGATATTTCTATCACTGCCATACGGCAGTTCCAAAA
>CAZQBV010000024.1:9775-29949 GCA_964592125.1 uncultured Christensenella sp. | reverse complement strand
GCCTATGGCACGGATTAAAAACGTATAACGTTTTTAATCAAGAATTAGTATAATAGAATCAAATAGCAAAAAAGCGCAAACATGCAAATGCCCCTTCAAGCGGGCTAATGACAAGGCGCAGGAAAGGCAGTGAATTCAATATGCCAAAGTATTTATTAGCCCACGACCTTGGAACCTCTGGAAACAAAGCAACCCTGTTTACAACAGATGGTGAGTATGTGAAGTCTGTAGTGGGTGAGTACGGTGTGAAATTTTATAACAGCAACTGGGCAGAGCAAAACCCCGAAGATTGGTGGGAAGCTGTGTGCAGCACTTCCCGTGAACTGATGCAGGGGATTGATGCGGCAGATGTGGCGGTGGTAAGCATGTCTGGGCAAATGATGGGTTGCCTGTGTGTGGATAAAAAGGGCATGCCACTATACAATTCCATTATATGGGCGGACATGCGGGGCGTAAAAGAAGAACAGCAAATGAGGGAGAGCATTGGTGCGGATGCGGTATACAACATCACCGGACATCGTGCCAGCGCGTCTTATTCGCTTGCGAAACTGCTGTGGCTACGCAACAACGAGCCCAATGTGTACAAAAATACCTATAAAATGCTGAATGCCAAAGATTATATTATTCTAAGGCTTACCGGAAATTTTTTAACAGATTTTTCGGATGCATCGGGTACCAATGCATTTGATCTAAACACTTTTACCTGGTCGGACAGCATATTGGACAATATGGATGTAGACCGGAAGCTATTGCCTGAGGCAGTGCCTTCCACGCATATTGCGGGGGAAGTGAGCGGGGAAGCGGCGCAGGCTTGTGGCCTTGCGGCGGGCACGCCTGTGGTGATGGGCGCTGGCGATGGAAGCAGCGCATCGGTGGGGGCGGGTTCTGTGGCAGAGGGCGTTACCTACAATTGCCTGGGTTCTTCCTCGTGGATTGGCACCACTACAAAAAAAATGATATTGGATCCGAATCAAATATTGTTTAACTGGGCTCATGCCGTGCCCGGTTATATTTCGCCCTGTGGCACTATGCAGGCTGCAGGCGCATCCTACGCATGGATGAAGCAGCAGCTTTGCGAATACGAGGTGAAAACTGCGGAGCATCCCTATGATGCAATCAATGGGCAAATTGCGCAATCTCCCCCTGGTGCAAATGGGCTGTACTATTTGCCCTATTTGTTGGGAGAGCGTTCCCCGCGTTGGAACCCAAATGCACGCGGTGCTTTCTTGGGGCTGAAAATGGAGCATACGCATAAAGATATGCTGCGCAGCGTGGTAGAAGGCGTAGGTTTCAACCTGAAGATTATACTCTCGTTGATGCAGCAATATGTAGAGGTAAGCGAAATTACCATACTGGGTGGCCTTGCGAAATCGGAAGTATGTTCTCAAATATTTACAGATATTTTTGGAATTGAAGTGAATGCTTTAAACCATTTGGAGGAAGCGACTTCCATTGGTGCTGCGGTAATTGGCGGTGTGGGCATTGGCGCGCTTTCCAGTTTTGCCGAAGTGAGTAAATTTGTGCATCCGAATCAATTTTACAAACCCAATGCACAGAACAAAGAACGATACGAAAAAATGTTGCGTATCTTTGATCAATCTTACTATGCATTAAAAGATGTGTACGATGAAATGGCAGAATTAGACTGATACGAAACACTGATAGATAATAGAAAAACCTAAAACAATTTTTCTATCGCCGCATAAAATGCGGCACAAAAAGGACCTGCCATTTTTGAAGTATAATATTGATTCGCAATAACAAACGAATACAAAACAGAAAACTCCCGGCAGTTAAAACCGGGAGTTTTTGTTGTGTTTCTTTGTAGCTTGGTTGCTTGTATTATAGTGTTTCTGCTTTTGCAACAACCTTGTTCATTGCATCCAAAGTTTCCTGTGGAAGCTTGTCGAACTCGCTGCGAGAAGAGATGAAATCTATTCTGTCTTTCATGCGTGCAACCAGCTGCTTTTTATATTCAGCATCGTTGAAGTCTGGGTCAAAACCTTCGATGGACAGGTAGCTCATGCCGTCTATACCGCCAAAGGGCTTGAAAGTAGCTTTGCCTTCTATAATTTTTTCTAGGCTGCCCAGTGTGGCTTCTTTGGTAACTTTCTTTTCGCCAAAGTGGCCGGTGTTGAAAATGTAGCAATCCAGTCCCTTTTCAGCAAACAAAGCACGGAAACCGTTGTAATCATCTGCCAAAGGATATGTACGGAATGGGTTTGCATAGGGCTCTACCACCAATGCATCCGGATCTACACCGGGTGCAAGGCGCTCTGCGCTGGTGCGCTTTGTAGCCAGTGTGGCACCCATTGTAGAGGCCAGTACCGGATCATCAATTTTTATAACAGGCGGAAGAGTGGGGTCTTTCATCAGCCACATAATAGCATTTGCTGGCTCGTGGAATACGTCTACCCTGTTGGGGCTCCACAGTTTGGATTTCATTGCGCGGCCGTTGCCATTGCGAATATCCTCTGTTACCAGTACTTTACGGCCTTTGTCATCCACAGTTACGCCGTTGTTTTGAATGGTAACAAGGTACTTGTTGTCCTCGCTATCCATGGGGTAATCCTGTGTTTTATCAAAATAAGCGGGCTCCAACGCAACGGATGCTGTTGTTTCGCGAGAAATAACAAACGCATCATCATGAAGCACGGTAATATCGTACTTGCCATCGTGTGCTGCGTGTGTGATTGTGGATTTTCCAGAACCGGAAAGGCCAAATACGCCAGCAACAAAGTGGCTGCCGTCGCTTAAATTGTAACGCTTCTGTCCGCCGTGGCAGGATACAAAACCGTTTCTATTCGCTACGCCCCATGCAAGGGTAAGTGTGCCCTTTTTGTGTTCCCCAAAATAACGCATACCCAACAAGCAAGCGCAGTTATGGAGCGGATCAAAGAAAGCAAGACCCATGGGGAAATCCGGATGTGACCACTGCGGGTCGGAGAAGATGTAAAGATCACCTTCGGGAATAATTTCAGAGGAGTTGTACATTTTGAAGTATTCCTCGGTAAGGTATTGGAAGTTGTACAACCAGGAATACATAATGTTTTCTTCGCCTTCAGGAATGCACAGGTGTGCCTTTACCATGAACTCGGGTGCAAGGCCAATGTATGCCTGCGCGTGGTACATTGCGCGGTTGCGTGTTTGGTAAACTGCTTCGCGAATGATGGGGCCAAACTTTCCTTCTGTTACAGGCTCGCCATAAAAATCGTTGCTGCCCAAAATGCATCTGGCTGCTGCGGCTCTGCCGCCCACGTTGCCATCGTTAAACAGAAGTACTTTGGCATCTGCAGGCAAACCTGTTGCTTCTGGATTGTACACTGGCAAATCCGTAACCACTGTGCCGGGGGAATCATATGCCAGTTTATACGCTTCTTTTAGGCTTTCCACAGGGTACACATTGTTCCCATAAAAACCTGTTTCA
Source organism: uncultured Christensenella sp. (assembly GCA_964592125.1). Classification (GTDB taxonomy): domain Bacteria; phylum Bacillota; class Clostridia; order Christensenellales; family Christensenellaceae; genus UBA5399. The sequence goes on along the minus strand of CAZQBV010000024.1, from coordinate 26,522 downwards.
ATAATGGTGCGCATTCCAGAGAAGTAGGTGCCTTTTTTAATTTCGTTCCATTTGTAATACTGTTTTGTTGCCATTGAAAAACCTCCTAAAGAATATATATTAACAAATACTTGCCAATTTTTGAAAGGAGCAACTAAGTTTTGAACGTACCCCTTATTTAAAATATTCTATATCTAATCCTTTATTCCTCTTTCTAAACTATATTTTTTTGAAATTTTTCAAGAAAAATATTTCATGGCTTTGCTGGAATCAGCATGCATGCATACCAAAAGGATCCAAAGCATACAATATTGTGCGGTTTATACGTGTTTTAAAAGAAAGAATGATGGTGGAGAGAAGCTGGTTCTGTTGTACTTCAGAGCAAATGCCCTGTCCACTCGCCCGCTTGCTGACGGAATAGGCAGTGTTGATTGAAATTTTTCAAAAAGAGTATTGCGTAAAAAGCATGTGTGCCAGCTTTGCAAATTGTTGCGGGGAAATATCCTGCGCTCTGGTATTTGCTGCAATGCCTAGCGCATTCAGTGTTTGCTGAATTTTTTCGCCGGGTGCAATCTGTTTTAAATTGTTGTACAGCGTTTTGCGCCGCATAGAGAACGCTGTGCGAACAGTTCTGGTATATAAGTCCCGAGGCACATCCAGTGTGGGGGAGGAAAGGTCAAACTGTATGATTGCAGAATCCACGTCTGGTGCAGGGTAAAAACAGTTTCTGGATACAGTGAATAGCTGCGTCACATCCGCATAATAGCAGCAGGATGCCGTGAAAGCGCCATACTCCGTATCACCCGGCTGCGCTGCCAGCCTTGCCGCAACTTCCTTTTGCACCATTGCCGTAATGCATTGCACGGGTGCCATGCTTTCCAATACATGCAAAAGAATTTTGGAAGTGATGTAGTAGGGCAAATTGCCACACACATAAAAACGCTGTCCGCCAAAGTGCTCCCGGCAAACAGCATTTAATTCCAATTTTAGTATATCGCCCTCTACCACTGCAATGTTCGCTATGCCTGCAAAGGTTTGGGCATGCGTTTGCACCAAACCCCGGTCTATTTCTACAGATACCACGCTTTTTGCACGCTTGGCCAGCTCTAGTGTTAGGGCGCCCAGTCCAGTACCCACTTCCAGAACATTCGCACCTTCTGGTACGGCAGCTTCGGCAATCTTTTCTACTATATTATCGTCTATCAAAAAGTTTTGTCCAAACTTTTTCAATGGGGAAAGCCCATTTGTTTTCAGCAGTTCCGCTACGATCTTTGGGGAAGTAACTTTCAAGCAAGTCTCCTATTTTTCATGCAAAATGCAGAATGATAGCATTGGCTAAGCCAATCTTTCTTTGTATGGTGCTTTCATCAATTCTGCATTCTGCGTTGTTAATTCTTAATTGCCCTGTTAAGACAGCACATAGATGGTCAGGTTTCTTCTGCCCCAGTCGCTGCCGCAAGTACAGCTGCTTCTGCCCGGCAAAAACACATCTATAATACCAGAGCCAAAACCGCCAGTGTCTTCCACACGGCCATATCCATAGCCCGGAATAAACAATTTGGTACCCATGGGGAACTGGCTAAGGCTGGCTGCCACGGTGCCCTGAGAGGGTGCGCTGCCGCTGGCTGTGGAGCTGCCGCTGTTGCAAGCATCGCAATATGCTGTAACCTGCACGCCAACAGCATACTGGTAGGAAACGCCATCTGGCAAAGTGCCGGCTCCTTCTACTTTGCCACCACCGCCGCCACTGCTACCACTGCTGCCTTTGTGTATTTCAGAAATTTTCACCTTTTTCTTGGGTGGTGGGGGAACATAGGTACCCACAGCCGTAATTTCTGTTACAGGTTCTTTCACGGTTTGCTCCGACTGCACTTCTTCGGGCATCAACTTGCCATTTTTATAAACCTGTGCAAATATAATTTCGTATTCGCCGGTTTCGCCTTCCTGGCGTATTTCGGTTTTCCCTTTTTCCAGGTCAGGGTCTTCTTTGGTTTCTTTTTCATAGGGAATTTCGCGATATTCGGCTCGGGTATCTGTGGTCACCACAATGTGGTCTATTTTCATGCCGGAACGCACAAACGTGTCGCGGGATGGATATACTTCATCTGTTTCTGCTGGGAACACCCCTGCTTTGTCCAGTGCGTCTTGCACCGTGCCGGAAACCATGTTCACTGTAATGGAATTCTGGCCTGTATTTACAGTTACAGGCATGGCTCGACGAATTAAAATTTCCATACCTTCGGCAATGGGTGCGCCCGGGTCAATTTCCAGAAGATCATCCTCGCCAATGGAAATCATATTGTCCTGCAAAAACTCACCCACGGTAAGTGCAGCAGTTTCTGCTTCCATCACGCGCCCACCATCGTTTAAAGAAATTTTTGTGGCTGGCTTTGCAAAGGAAGTGGGTATGGCAATCACCGAAACCACCACCACTGCAATGCATACAATTAGCGTGTTCCATACAAAACGGTCGGTAAACTTGCCTTTGCCGCTGCTATTCCTTGGGGATTGCATGCGCCCGGTAGAGCGCGGGGCGGTAGCAGACTGGTATCTGCTGGTGGAATAATCCACAGAGGAAGAGTGCCTTCTGGCAGGTGTAAACTGCTGCTTGCCCTTTTCTGCTGTAATTCCCTTGTTTTTCACACCGTATCCGCGAAAAAACGGCAGCTTCTCCAATAGGTTGGCTAAGCCAAAGCTGACTTTCTTTTCTGCCTGTCTGCCATAAACGGTAAGGTCGTCTTCGCGAATGCGGGAAGCCCTTGGCGGATGCAGTATTCCTTTGTATTTATGTTGAGGTTGTACTTTGGTATCTTCGTTTTTAAATCTTTTAGACATATATTTCTCCTAGTTGGGATATAGTACACAAGATGCATGCATATATCGGAACTTAATCATAATATAATTGGCTGCAAAAGTCAAATTTAAAGCCGAAAACCACTATAATGTGGGGAATGATGGCTGAAAGTGGACAAATTTGTTATGGAAAGGCCATTTAAAGAGATGGAAAATTGAAAATAATGTTTGAAAAAACTATGAACAAATTGCGAACAGAGCGATGTGGTTTTGCATCCTATGTAAAATAATAGTATAATGATAGAAATTTTATGACTTGCCTGTTGTGTGCAAGGGCATGGTGTGGCCGCGGAAAAAGGCTGCCAATAAATATACAAATACGGTGCATTCCAAAGCGGAGGTGCGCGGCAGGCGGTTAGCGCTTTGCCAGGGGAGATTATGATAAAAAAGATACTTTTAATAGCGGTGGTAATACTGCTTGCGGCCTCTATGTTTGCGGGCTGTGCAAGCTACAAGGAGGGCGCGGCAACCACGGGCTATGCTTTTGTGCAAAAAATTGTGGCGCAGGACTATAGCGCAGCATACGACTATGTATATTCTTTTACTTCCGATGTGCAATCCCGTCAAGATTTTATAGATCGCTTTACCAATATCTACAAAGCGCTGGATGTAACGGGGGTGGCGCTGGTCAGTCAGGATATTGCTTTGAAAGAAGGCAAGGAAAACGAATATTTGCTAAAGTATACGCTGAAAATGGAAAGCGGCATACTGGGCAGCAAAAGCTATGAATATACTGCAGATGTTGTGGGAACACCGCAAGGGTATTCCGTTATTTACACACCCAGCCTTATATTGCCCATGCTGGAAGAAGGCGACAAAGTGCGGGTGATGAACCAATATGGTGTGCGTGGTGAAATATTCACTGCGGATGGCAAGCTGCTGGCAAAAAATGATTTTGCACAGAGCATTTATTTGGATATGGAAAAGCAGCCGGATATTGCACAGGTAAAATCCTTGCTGAGCTCTATGTTTGATGCGGATGAATCAAAAATACAAAAAAAGTATGATACGGCGGTTGAAAAAGAACAGCCCATGCCGGTGCTGCTTACCTTTCCGAGAGACACCCTTACACAGGAACAGACAGCGCAAATAGAGGCCGTAAATGGATTGGGTGTGGATAGCGAAAGGCTTACTCCCACACGCTATTATCCCTTTGCAGATAACGCAGCGCATTTGGTGGGATATATGGGTTCGCCTACCGAAAAGCAACTTGCAGCAGATGAAACACTTTCTGCAAATGCGCAGGTAGGGCAAATGGGAATAGAAGCGGCATACGAAAGTACCATGCGCAGTACGGATGGCAACATTATATATGTAGCCGATGACAAGGGCGAGATGAAGGAAGTGCTGTACGAGGATGCGAAGGCGGATGGTTCGGATGTGTATTTAACCATAGACAGCACCATGCAAAACTCTGCCTACACACTGCTGGCCAGCAACTGCAAGGAAGGCCAAAGTGGTGCGGTGATTGTGATGGACTATACCAATGGGGATGTAAAGGCAATGGTGTCATATCCCTCTTTCGATCCTAATTTGTTTAACTTCCCCATGAAAGAAGAGGTGTGGAAGTATTACAACAGTGAGGAAAACCTGACCCCGTTGTTCTCGCGCACCACACAGGCATTGTATATGCCCGGCTCCACGTTCAAGCCCTTCTCCTGTGTGCCCATGTTTGAAAATGGTGTTTTGGATGAAAATATAGAGCCGCAACTGGATATACAGAATGACACTTGGTTGCCCAATGTAAAAGGCTGGCACCACGATGTCATCACGCGTTTTCATCATCCGGATCAGCCTTTCAACTTTGAATACTCCATGAAAAGTTCGGACAATATCTTTTTTGCTTATTTCGGAATCAGGCTGTTCCAGCAAGACCCCAGCATTTTTCCCGCCTATGCGCAGCGGATTGGAATAGGGGAAACGCCGCAGTTCGAGCTGCCTCTCAGCAAATCCAGCCTGATGAACGAGGGATCTGTATTCGACATTGGCATGGCGGCTCGTTCAGCCTACGGTATGGGAGAGCTGCACATTACGCCCTTGCAGTTGTGCACTATGTACACCGCTTTTATGAACGAGGGGGATATACTAAACCCCACGGTGGTCAAAAAGCTTTCCAAAACGGAAGACAATGTGGAGACGGTGGAGTGGGAAAACAGCCGTACAGTATTTAAATCTGGCATTATGAAACCTGCCACGATAGACAGAATACTGCCCTCGCTTCGCCGTGTAATTGTGGATGGAACAGCCTATGATGCAAACCTGCAGGATGTAGTGGGTTTGGTGGCAAAAACAGGTACAGCACGGATTGGAGCTCACAATGAACGTGAAGTGAACTGGGCAGTAGCGGTGAATACAAATAGCGCCACTCCTCTTATCTACTTGGTGGTGGTGGATACCAATGAGGGAGAAGGAACTATCCCGAAGCTGTCTATACTGCGCGGACTGGTGAAGCCAGAGGATTACAACAATGCTTTGCTAAGCAAGATGAGAAGCGAAAGTGTTGATACGCCAACAACAGAGCAAGGCGAGCCCGATCACACATATAATGACTTGGAAAATGTGCAAACCAAGCCCAAGAAAACGGATCCGCCGTCCGAGCCGGATACAGAGCCCACGGCTGATGTGCCGGAAGAAGAACCCACAGAACAGAGCGCTGAATAACAATGCTGAGAGCTGTGCACAACCGGATAGGAATTTTCGGATTCAGAAAAACAAATGTGTAGACTCTCATATAATTATGCGTTACTATTATATTGATTGGTTTACATATATAGTGTGAACAATACAAATTTGGGGAGGAAGAAAGTATGAGCAGTAAAAGTGTGAGCACAAATCAGAAAGCTATTTCCGGTAAAACACTCAAAATTATTGTGGATGTAATCATTCTTATCATTGGTATTATATTGATTGCAGCACCCAACCAGTCTCTTTCTGTTATTACTATGATTTTAGGCATTGTGTTAATTGGGTATGGTGTCATTTCCGTTATTATCAATGCATCCAAGGGCACAAAAGATGGCATAGCAATTTCTATTGTTTGCGCTGTTTTGGGCGCTGTTTTGTTAATTTTCAATAGCGCATTTGCCAATACAGTGTTGCCCTTTGTAATTGGTGCGTGGATGTTGATAATGGGCATTGTAAATGTTAGCATTTCTCACAAACTGGGGTTGTCTTTGGTAAATATGGTTCTTTCCATTGTGGCCATAGTGGTTGGTATTATAATACTGATTGGCGTGTTTGTTGGGCATAACACACTGGGCGTGTTGCTGGGTGTATGTATGCTTGTTTATGGCATTGCGCAAGTGATAAACCTAATTGCTATTGGAGCAAAAATGAAAAAAACTTTGGGATAATACCAAGCGAAACATAAAACGAACAAAAAGAAACCCGCCTGCGATACTTTGCAAGCGGGTTTTGTTTCGGCTCTGTACTATGCTTGCAGATATGCCTCCATCACTGCCAAATCCAAGTCTGTATATTGCTTTAGAAAGTTGTACAGTGTTTGTGCTATTTGCTTTGCACCGCCCACACTATCGCTTTCCACATTCACGGGAATCAGTGGGTCGTGTAGCGACAGGCGCACAATAAACCATCCATTGCCGTTTTCTTTATCGAAAGAAACGCGAATGCCCTCGTGATTGTCTGGCGCAATGTGGAACAAAGGCTGTGTTTTTGCATATGCTTCCAGTTCTTCTATTACCTTGTTGCCATAGGTTTTAAAATCGTCCTGCAAAATTCCTAGGCGGAATTCCACACTTTCCACAGGTTCTGCCAAATCTGCAATGAGGTCGGATATGGATTTATTTTGTTTTTTCAATTTTGCCATGGCAATCAGCAAGCGAGTTACCAAATAAGCGCCGTCATCCAAAAAGTAGTTTTCCTTCAATGCCGCGTGGCCGCTGGTTTCTATGGCCAGTTGGGAATCTATACCGCTTTGGTTCAGTCGCATGCTTTCGTTAATTACATTTTTGTAGCCGCGTTTGAAACGATGGTGCTTTCCACCGCGCGCTGCTATGAATGCCGCAAGGCCGCTGGAGGTGATAGAGTCCGTCACAATGGTGGTGCCGGGGTGCTCCTCTATTAAAATAGCGGAAATGGCTGCAATCAAGCGATTTTTATTTAGCTCGCTGCCATCTTTGTCCACAGCGCCCGCTCGATCCACATCTGTGTCAAAAATAATGCCGAAATCTGCTTTTTCGCGCTGTACTGCCTGCACAATGCTGTGCATGGCTTCCTCGTTTTCCGGGTTTGGCATATGGTTGGGGAAGGTGCCGTCGGGCTCCAAAAATTGACTGCCCGCTGTATTTGCTCCCAATGGCTGCAATACCTTTTCCGCATAAAAACCCCCGGCGCCATTGCCCGCATCCACAATAATTTTAAGGCCTTTCAAAGGTTGGGCTTCGCCTGTTCTATCCTGTACAAGCTGGGTAAGTTGCTTTGCGTATACCGACATAAAATCCTGCTGGGTTACTTTGCCTTGTTGTTCTGCCTTGGGCGCAGCTTCAGTCTCGGCAATTTCTATCAGCTTTGCAATGTCTGTTTTTTCCAGGCCGCCTTTGCGTATAAAAAACTTCAGGCCATTTCTATCCATTGGCAGATGGCTGGCAGTTACCATAATGGCTCCATCGGCCATAAAACCCTCGGTTACCGTGGTCATAAACATGGCAGGTGTAGAGGCCATGCCGCAATCTATTACATCTATTCCTGCTTGCGTCAATCCGTTGATGCAGGCGGTTTTTAACGAAGAACCGGTTACGCGGGAATCTATACCAATGGCAACGGTATAGCTTTCTGCCTCCACATTGTTTTTTAGCCAAACGGCAAATGCTGTTGCCAATTGTGTGGCGGCCTGTGGGGTAAGGTTTGCATTTTCGCCCAATGCCACCCCTCTAATATCACTTCCGTTTTGTAGTTTCTTCAGTTCCATAGCCAAAGTTTCCTTTCCAATATACGTATATTCTATTTTATTTTATACTGTTACGCAGCATACTGCAATACCAAGCTATGGGGATTCGCAAAGCCGAAATAGAGAGAGCCTAACAAAAGCAAGTGAGCGGTTTGCTTTAAATATTACAAATTCATAACAACTTTGCAGCATATAAATGCTATGATGTTTTATGGAATATTTTGCCTTTGTGGAAATGAGTGCGATAGCAAAATGCTGTGCAAAGCGCGTGGTATATGGCCTGCCTGCAAGAAACAGTTGAAAAAAACTGCAAACTGTATTATGATAGTTGCTATATGGGTGAAAATTTATCAACTCCTGTATTTGAATACGAAAGCAAATTAGCAACAAAGACTAAATTGAGATAAGTGAGGCTTCGTTCATGGGCTTTTTCGGAATGAATTTCAACGACATAGGGATAGACCTTGGCACTGCAACAGTTCTGGTTTATGTGCGCGGCAAGGGCATTGTGTTGCGCGAACCCTCTGTTGTGGCTGTAGACCGCCTTTCGGGCAGAATGCTGGCCATTGGTGAGGAGGCGCGCATTATGCTGGGGCGTACCCCGGGTAACATTGTGGCGGTTCGTCCGCTGCGGGAAGGTGTTATTTCCAACTTTCACGATACGGAGCGAATGCTGCGATATTTTCTGCGCAAGGTAATTGGAAAGCGTATTTTCTTTAAACCGCGTGTGGTGGTTTGCGTGCCTTCTGGTGTTACAGAGGTGGAGAAACGCTCGGTAATAGAGGCAACAGAGGAAGCGGGCGCACGTCACACATGCCTGATTGAAGAGCCCATAGCGGCGGCGATTGGCGCAGGAATAGACATTGGTGCACCGCAGGGGAACATGGTGCTGGATATTGGCGGAGGCACTGCAGATATGGCCGTTATCTCGCTGGGTGGCGCAGTAATTAGTGATTCCATCAAAATTGCTGGAGATCGTTTCGATGAATATATTTCCCGCTATATCAAAAAGAAATACAACATGCTGATAGGTGAGCGTACAGCAGAAGAAATTAAAATAAACATTGGGTCGGCATTCCCCCGTAAAGAGGAAGCCTATATGGAAGTGACAGGAAGAAACCTTATTTCCGGCCTGCCCAAAACCATTACAGTAAGCAGCAACGAAACCATAGAGGCACTGCAAGAGCCGCTGAACCGGATTATGGAAACCATGCACTCCGTGCTGGAGCGCACGCCGCCCGAGCTAACTGCGGATATTGCGGAAAATGGAATTTGCATGACAGGCGGAGGTTCCTTGCTATACGGTTTGGATAGGCTGCTAACAGAGCGGACGAAGATACCGTGCTATGTGGCGGAAGATGCTGTATCCTGTGTGGCAATTGGCACGGGCAAGGCGCTGGAAAGTTTGGACATTTACAGTGCTGGTGCGGTGTACGACTATCGCCGTGGCGATTACTACAGCCAGAATTATTGAGCAGACGAAATTAGAGGGCTGTGCGGTTTGCCGCATGGCCTTTTTATGTCTTGATTTTAAAAGTGCATATTTTTGGAACAATATAGCTCTGGTATGCGTCTAGTTATAAGCAATACTAATTCCAAATTAAAACAGATGTTTTAATTTGGAATGCCTCGCCGATGGCGCGGCTTGTTTCGCGCAAAGACAGCGCGGAACACGTCTCATGCCATCCCAAACGCGCTTTGCGCTATTACGAAGTATCCCTTGCGGATAAAAATGCAAGTATTTTTAAATGGGATTGGTATAAACTGGGTTTGCTGTTTTTTATCTGTGCGTGCTAGGAATTTTGCACAGATAAAATATATTAAAATAGTGTAAACAAAATAACAAGCATTGGCATTTTAATATTATGATAGTGCATGTTAAGATTTTGAATTTTATTTGGAGGAATACAAGTTGAAGAAAAATGGTATGAAAATGGTTGCCATACTAACGGTATTGGTGCTGGCGGTTTCTTTGGCCGGCTGTGGTACATTTGGTGTTGCAGATGCAAAAGGCAACGAGGCAGATATGGGTGGCAGTGTGGTAAGCAATTCGTCTGGAGAAGCGCCTGCTACAAGTGAAGTAACACCTGAGGAAGAACGCAAAGAGCTGCCTACCGATGATGTCCGCTATGATGAAAATGCCGACATGGGCATGGTGTCCTTTAATGGAAAAAACTACGAACCCAAAACAAATGTAACAAACATATTGTTGCTGGGTGTCGATTCTGATGCGGAGCGCGTGAAAACTGATGCTGGTTGGCGCAGCGACATGATTATGTTGGTAAGTATAGACAACGATACCAACCAGATTACATGTACATCTGTTCCGCGTGACACACGTGCCTTTGTATCGCATGTAAATGAATCTGGACAGGTAACCAGCGAGGTGGAAGAAAAGATAAACCATGCCTATGCCTATGGTGGTGGCCCCTCCAAATATTCTGCGGAAAATGCCATGAGTGCTGTGGAAAAATTGCTGGAATGTGGTGGGCTAATCAACGTACCCATTGATTACTATATCTCCATAGATTTGGATGGGCTGCCTAAAATTGCAGATGCGCTGGATGGCGTTCCCGTTACACTGGAGCAAAGTGTGCCAGATGTAGGTAAAAAAGGGGAAACAGTGGATTTGAATGGCGCTAAAGTGCGCAAGTATCTGGAGAACCGCCACGATATGGACGATGGAGAATTTTCTCGCCAACGTCACGAGCAGGAATTTGTTCGCGCTATGGCACGCAAAATAAAAGAACTGGGTGCGAAGGAAGCTGCCCCCGGCCTGTACGACACGTTTATGAAATTTATGCGCACCAATATGTCTTTGGATAATGTGCTTTCCGTAGCAAGCATTTTGGACAATGCCAATATAGATGACATGAAATTTAACTTGATGGAAAATGGAAGCCCGGAAGTGATTGGTGGAGTATGGTACTACCGTGCCAGTCAGGATGAAATTTTGCACCAGATGCTGGATGCGTTGTACAAAGAAGTTTAATAAAACAAGCAAAGCAAACAAAAACCGGTGGCGTGTGCCATCGGTTTTTTTACGCCTATGCCTCTGCCGCCAGAATATCCACTACGGCAATGTCGCCAAACTCCAGTATTTCGCCCAACCGATAGTTCACCGGAAAATCAAAAATTGGGCCAGCCACTGTTACAGTGTGGTATTCCCCATTTTCCCCACAGATATCAATGCCAATGTCTTTCATTTGTGCCACAATAGCCTCCGAAAGCTCTTTTCCCAAAAATGATTTGGGCAGCATGGTTTGATTCACACATTTAATCACTGCCCGATACCCCAAGCGAATGAGCTCATAGGTCAGTTCTTCGCGGCTTTCCTGCCAAAGGGGAAAGCTGTGCGCCATGCCCATGTTTCGGCAACGCTCTGCGCACCAATCAAAATGCCCCTCTATGTCAATATCGCCAAATGCGCAGCACTGCGCCCCCAGTGCTTTTGCTTTGCGAAGCCCCTCCTCCAGTGCGGTGTGGTACTGTTCGCCCTCGCAGATGCACGGAATAACCGGTATGGCAAGGCTTTGCGAAATTTGCTCCAAAAGTGCCATATCTACACCATGAAACCAGCTTCGCTCCATTTCCTTATTTATCATCACCAGTAGCCCAATGGGCTGGTGGCCATTCTGTATCATGCGGTGCAGTGCAAGCGCGCTGTCCTTACCGCAGCTATACGACATTACAAATTTCATTGGCTGCCTCTTTTTCTATGCTTTCTATGCAAAACAATAAGGGCAACACCGCACAAACCGCGCACGTCGTCATCACTAGTCTTTTTGCGTGACACTGCGTCCAAAATGCTCGAAATAGCGCTGCTATTCTTGCGCTTTTGTCCTTGTTTCACACAAAAATCCTTCACGATGCCAACGACTCGATTTCTGTGCGGTATCGCCTAAGATTAAAATAGCATACTTTTCTTTCTAAAGCAAAAGTTATGAGAAAAAACTTGTAGACAGAAAATGCTGACTAAAGCAGGCAAGTCAACACGTTGACAAGTGTTTCACGCAAGTGTATCATTAAATATTACAGTGATTTTAAAAACGTACGATATAATATATGGTATACGATTTTTTAGATTGGAGCAGGTGAAGCAGCATGAAAATTGAACTAAAAGACGGTAGTGTAAAAGAATTTCCAGAGGGCGTAAGCGGCCTAGACATTGCAAAGGCACTTAGCCAGAAGCTGGGCAAAACAGCGCTTGCCATGAAAGTGAATGGTGTGGTGCAAGATTTGGAAACCCCCATCACGCAGGATTCGCTGGTGGAAATTTTAACATTTGACGACGAGGATGGAAAAAAGGTGCTGTGGCACACCGCGTCGCATGTGTTGGCGCAGGCAGTAAAAAAACTGTTCCCAGAGGCCAAGCTGGCCATTGGCCCCGCCACAGATACCGGATTTTACTACGATTTTGATACACAGATTCCCTTTACAAATGAAGACCTAGCGTTGCTGGAAAAGGAAATGAAGCGCATTGTTTCTCAAAACATTCCTATCGAGCGCTATGTTTTGGACAGACCTGCCGCCGTTGCCCAAATGAAAAATGAGGGCGAAGACTATAAGGTGGAACTGATTGAGGACTTGCCGGAGGACGCGGAAATCACCTTCCGCAAACAGGGTGATTTTACAGACCTTTGCGGTGGGGCGCATTTGGCATCTACTGGCAAGGTGAAGGTGCCCAAGCTGCTAAGAACAGCGGGCGCATACTGGCGTGGCGACGAGAAAAACAAAATGCTGCAACGTATTTACGGCATTGCATTTCAGCAGCAAGCGGATTTAGATGAATATTTGGAAAAGCTGGCACAGGCAGAGGAACGCGACCACAACAAGCTGGGCAGAGAGCTTCAGTACTTCACCACCAGCGCACCGGTGGGGCAGGGCTTGCCGCTTATTATGCCCAAGGGTGCCCGCACCATGCAGGTGTTGCAGCGCTTTATAGAAGATGAGGAAGAAAAGCGCGGATATCAGTTGACCAAAACACCCTACATGGCCAAGCACGAGATATTTAAAATATCCGGCCATTGGGATCATTATAAAGATGGCATGTTTGTAATGGGGGATGAGAATACGGACGATGAGGTGCTTACGCTACGCCCCATGACCTGCCCGTTCCAGTTTACCATATACAACGCGGCACAGCACTCCTATAGGGAGCTGCCCATACGCTATAACGAGACTTCCACGCTCTTCCGCAACGAGGCTTCGGGAGAAATGCATGGCTTGATTCGCATACGTCAGTTCACGCTTTCCGAAGGGCACATCATTTGCATGCCTTCCCAACTGGAAGCGGAGTTTGAAGATGTGCTGGACTTGGTGAAATACGTGATGCAGGTTTTGGGAATAGAGGGGGATATTTCCTATCGTTTTTCCAAATGGGACCCCAATAACAAGGAAAAATATGTGGGTACTGCAGAGGATTGGGATAGCGCTCAATCTACCATGAAACGCATTTTGGATCACATAGGCCTGAACTATGTGGAGGCAGAAGGGGAAGCTGCATTTTACGGCCCCAAGCTGGATATACAGTTTAAAAATGTATTTGGTAAAGAGGATACCCTGTTTACCATTCAAGTAGACTTTTCCTTGGCAGATCGTTTTGACATGACCTATGTGGATAGCGATGGGCAGAAGAAACGCCCCATGATTATCCACCGTTCTTCTATTGGGTGCTACGAACGCACGCTGGCCATGTTAATAGAAAAGTACAACGGTGCGTTGCCTCTGTGGATGATGAGCGAGCAGGTGCGGTTAATGAACATTACCGAAGCCGCTGCAGGCTATTGTCACGAATTTGCCAAAGAGCTGCGAAAGTTGGGCATTCGCGTTACTGTGGACGATAGACAGGAAAAGATTGGCTACAAAATTCGTGAAGCGCGGTTGGAGCGTATTCCCTATATGCTGATTGCGGGGGAAAATGAATTACAAGACGGTACCTTCTCTGTGCGAATGCGCGGCAAGGGGGATATAGGCGGTATGGATAGCTTGGCCCTTGCAGAGATGATAAAGAAACAGATAGACGACAAGGAGATTTTTTGATTCCATCTCCTGAAACGGATGAATATAGGAGGGAAAAACAATGAAGATAGAAACGCAATGCGTACATGCGGGGTATCAGGCCGAAAATGGCCAGCCGGATGCCCTGCCCATCTACCAAAGCACCACCTATAAATATGATTCTACCGAACACATAGGGGATTTGTTCGATCTGAAAGTGCCGGGATATTTCTACACACGTTTGGCAAACCCCACCGTAGGCTATGTGGAGGAAAAAATTGCAGAGCTGGAAGGCGGCGTGGGGGCAATGATTACCTCCTCCGGGCAGGCAGCCAATATGATAGCAATTCTGAATCTTCTGGAAGCGGGAGATCATTTGGTTTGCACCTCGGCCATTTATGGTGGCACATACAACTTGTTTGGCGTAACGCTGAAGAAGATGGGAATAGAAGTGACCTTTGTGGATCAGGAAGCCAGCGAAAGCGAGCTGCAAAGGGAATTCAGGGCGAATACCAAGGCAGTATTTGGCGAGACCATTGCAAACCCGGCTATGAGCGTGCTGGACATAGAAAAATTTGCTCGTATTGCCCATAGCAACGGTGTGCCCTTTATTGTGGACAACACTTTTGCAACACCCGTGCTGTGCCAGCCCTTCCAACATGGGGCAGATATTGTAACGCATTCTACATCCAAGTATATGGATGGGCACGCGGTGCAGTTGGGTGGCGTAATTGTGGACAGTGGCAATTTCAATTGGGCGCAAAATGATAAATACCCGGGGCTTACCCAGCCGGATGATTCCTACCATGGCGTGGTGTACACAGAAACCTTTGGGAAACTGGCATACATCACAAAAGCGCGAACGCAGCTGATGCGAGATATTGGCGCTTGCCCCACTGCGGAGGGTGCATTCTTGCTGAATTTGGGGCTGGAAACATTGCCATTGCGCATAGAGCGGCACAGCGAAAATGCATTGCAAGTGGCAAAGTACCTGCATGGGCACAGCAAGGTAACCAGTGTAAGCTATCCTGGGCTGGTGGGTGACTTCTATTACGAACGGGCACAAAAATACCTGCCCAAAGGAGCCAGCGGCGTTATTAGTTTCTGCGTGAAGGACGGCAGGCAGGCCGCAGTAAAGCTGCTGGATAGCCTGAAACTGGCAGAGCTTGCGGTACATGTTGCAATGGTGCGCACTTGTGTACTGCACCCGGCCAGCGCTACCCACAGGCAAATGACGGATGAACAGCTATTGGCAGCAGGCATTACGCCCGATTTGGTTCGGCTTTCCGTGGGAATTGAAAATGTAGAAGACATACTTGCAGATTTGCGGCAGGCCTTCGATCAGATATGATATTTTGAACCAGTATATGCACGAGACAAGAAAAGCTCCGGCCATTTGCGAATGCCGGAGCTTTTGTTTATTGTTGATAGGCAAGCTTTTTCAGATGATGCTTGAAATAAATTACTGTTTAGTTGGAAGAATATGTTGTATTATCTGCATAGGTAATTTCTATAGACATATTGTTGGGATGTATTGCAATCCAAGTGTTACCGGGAACAAGTGTTACTTCTTCGCCAGTGGTGAGCTTATAGATTGTGGGATCATTTACAGTATCGCGTTCCCAAGTACCTTGCAGGTGCTTGCCATTTATAATAAACTCGGCAGGACCGGTGCCAAACAAGTCAGTTTTCGCACGCGGTGGGTCACCAGGCATATCGCCATATGGCACATACTGTACAATTAGGTTCTGTACCTGAATTGCTTCGCCTGTGGCTTTGTCTATAATTTCGCTACCATGCATATAGCGGGTCAATTTATTGGTAGCAGCATCATATTTATATTCTGTCCAGCCGGGTTTTGCCAACGGAGAGAATGTAAGTTTAATATCCTTTATTTCCTTTGCATCGGCATAGTCTGCCGCAGGGTAGAACTTGAATGGTTGACGTTGCTTGGGCTCAAAGTTGAATATTTTTGAGTCTGCAATCACATCGGTCATAGCAAAATTATCAATAGAATCACCTGCATCGTTTTTAAATATCATATTCGCATTGGCTGTGCCCTTGCCTGCGCCGGTGATGCGTTGCTTTATATATTTGCTGCTCTCTCCCCAAATATCGCTTTCTGGGTTGTTGGTCTTATCGGGGCCGCCTTGGTGTATAAACATGGCATCCCACTCGCTGGCCAACCACTGGTGGTAATAACGTGTAGAGCGCAAGGAACCCACCACCCATTTTTCGGGTGCATCTGGCTTGTACATGACATCGTTAAACAGTGCTGTTAGGCGTGTATCCGCATCGTCAATTTCGTTCGCAGTTTCGTATACCACATCCGCTTGGGAAAGGCCGGTTTGCCATTTGCGTCCAGCATCAGAGTTGTCTATTTGTACCATAATGGGCTTATAGGTTGTGGTGGTATCTGTACGTCCTGTTGTGGGGGACATATTTTCGGGATTGCCGCTGGTTTCAGTTACATTTTCCAGCGGTGCTTCTGCGGGTTGTTCTTCTCCTGCGGCTGGTTCTGCCGGTGTTTCCTCACTGGAAACGACTGTGCTAGGTTGTTCGCTGGGCGTGCTCTCTGCTTTGGAGCCGCAGCCTGCAAATAAGCCCGTCATAAGGGCTGCCGCCAAAATTATCGCTAGTAGTTTTAGTTTTTTCATTTTTTTCCCCTTGTTCTATAGTTTTAGTTCACTGTAAACTTGCCGAAGCACTCATACAGACTATTAATTATAGCATATATTAATGAATACGCAAACGGTTTTTATTGCTGAAACACGCAAGGTGAGGTGGTGCAAATATGCTTGCTGTATATGAAATAAAGGTGTTACTATGTAAACGGATAGAATGTGAAAATTACTTAATACTTGTAAAACTTTTGGGAAAAAAAGACCTTGCACTCATTGCAAGGTCTTGGTTTCCTAAAGTTGCTATTTTACGATGTAGATGGAATGTTTTTCTATTTCACCGTCACCTTGCACTTGGCAAACACGCTGTTCCAAGTTTTTGCGTAAA
>CAZQBV010000024.1:0-9675 GCA_964592125.1 uncultured Christensenella sp. | reverse complement strand
TTGCAGAAAGCTGCATGCTTTGCCCTTTGTTGAAAGAATAACTGCTGCGGTTTAGGCTTACGCTGGAGGGATGGATAAGATTGGAGTTGGGAGTTACTGTGAATGTTCTGGTGCTATAGTAAGAAGTCCAAACATTTGCAGTTACAGCAACCCAAATTTTGTAGTTGCCCGGTGCTAGGTTGGTAGTATCCAGTTTGCCTTTCCACTCGCGTTGCGAAGTGGTACCCGGTTTATGCGTAAAACCACTTATCTTTTGGTTGATACCCACATTCAAAAGCTGAGCAACCTTCCAATCCGATGTGACGCTGCTTTTTGTCACAAAATAATCTGCTTCGCGCCAGTACCAGCCAGACCAATCATTGTCTAAAAACCAAAAATTCAAATCCAACATAGTACCCTGCGGCACGCTGGCCATTGTGGGCAGAGCTATTTGAACATAATCTTGTTGCGGCATTGCCTGTGGCTCTTGCGCCATGGAAATAGTGGGTAAAGCAAACATAGAAAGCCCCATAACAAACATTGCCAAAAGAGATACAAATTTCTTTTTCATAAAAGGTTTCCTCCTTGTGTGAAGAAGTTTTATTCGTGGGTATTCACTTGCTATTATGTCATTGCTTTTAAGGAAATGTTTATTTCTAATATATTCTGAATATACCATATTACGAAGTATTAGTAAACGAAATACTGAAAAGTTAACAATTGAATAAAAATACTACGAAACGCTTTCTTTTACGCCTGTTTTCGCATGGTATTGCAAAAGCATGGTATAAACAGTTTTGTGACTCCCAAAAACAGCCCCGGTTGCGTGCCGGGGCTGTCAAAATTTCAAAACTCTATCAAGTTCTTTATTCCGATTTTTTGGCTTCTTCTTGCGATGGCTTTTTCAGAAGCAGTGCAACTGTTTTTCTGCGTTGTAAGTTTATTTCACCGTCACTTTACAGCTTGCCGTTTTGCCATTATTTGTGGTAACGGTAATTCTTGCAGTGCCATTGCCGATGGCCTTCACCTTGCCTGTGCTGTCCACAGTGGCCACTGAAGGCTTGCTGGATTTCCATGTTACGCTTTTGTTTGTGGCATTGCTGGGCAGCACAGTTGCAGAAAGCTGCATACTTTGCCCCTTGTTGAAAGAATAACTGCTGCGGTTTAATAACACGCCGGAGGGATGAACAACGGGTTTGGGGGGAACATACTTATGCCGTATTTCAATTGTTTTTGCCGATACAGGTCGATCAATATCAATGCCAGGATAACCAAACGAGGTAATCAAAAAACTTACTTGGTAAACGCCCTCGGGTACATTGGTAGGAACGTCAATAACGGCTTCGTTTAGAACACTTAAAAACTGAACAATAGTATGCGTTTTGTTGGACAAAGCAAGCTGGAAGGACAAAGCGCCTGTAGGCTTTTTTACCCGTATTTTCAACTGCCCGCGGGAGGTGTAGTATGTGCTGACGTTCCCTTGTAGGGTAGCTGTGCCAGTTTTGTTCATTTGATCGAAACCCAACACAAGGTTGTCGGTATTCACCTTGGCTTGTGTTGTGCTGGGGAAAGCCAGAAACGAACAAGTGATGAGTGAAAACAGAAGCAATGCTGTTATCGCTCTTTTTACATAAGTTATCACCATTGTTGCACCCTCCATAAAAAAGATTGGTTTGTAAAAGTTTTTTTCTATATTATCTTAATAAAGTACTTATTTTCTTTTTCATAAAAGCGTCCCTTCCTGTACGCAGAACTTCTATTCATTGTTTTAATCTAGCATTGTATCCTAGCTTTTAAGGATTGTTTTATTTCTGGTATATTCTAAATACAATTATGAAGTATTAGTAAACGAAATACTCAACAAATAACAATTGAAAGAAAATGTGAATAAAAATGCTGTAAAAAGCTTATTTTTACGCTTATTTTCGTGGGGTAGGAAGAACCCAAAGGGCAGTTGCATAATTTAAAAAAACAGCCCCAGTTGCGTTACCGGGGCTGTCAAACTGTAAAAGCTGTAGTATGCTTTTTTTCTATTCTGCTTTCTTTGCTTCTTCGTCCGATGGCTTTTTCAGAAGCAGTGCAACAATAATGCCCACCACGCAGGCCACTGCGGGAAGAATGAAGGTAAGCGCTGTGGGGGTGCCGCCTTGATTTACTGCGGATGCAATGGTGGGGAACACCAGTGCGGAGGCCGCAAAGCCAATCATAATAAGGCCATAATTTACACCCGCATTTTTTGTGCCGAAATAATCCGCATTCACAGCAGGGAAAATGCCTGCGCTGCCGCCGAAGGCAAAGGCAATCATTGCAATCAACAGGATATATAGGGGGCCGTGCACGTTCAGCAGCAACAATACAGCAGCTATGCTAATTACATACAATAAAATAATTACATTGCGTCTGCCAATTTTATCCGAAAGCCAAGGTGCCACTAGCCTGCCAGAAGCCGAAGCCACCCCGGTTAACATCACTGCAAGCAGTGCAGTTCCTTCCTCTAGCCCACGCTCTATTGCAAGGGATTTGAACAGTGGGTTGAATATAAAGTAAGATGCAGTAACCAGTATCATACAAATCAATACAAACCAATACTGCTTGGTTTTTACCATTTCGCTAGGTTTATACTGCTTTTGAGTGATTAGCTGTGGCTGCGCAGCGGTAAATTTCTGCATATATTCCGTGCTGGGGTTGTTGATAAAGCGAAAGAAAATAAGAATAACCACCAGAAAAATAACTGCCAGCGTAACAAATGTATAGGCCACGCCCACTGCGGAAAGCAGATAGTTTACCAAAGGGGTGAAGATAACTGTGGATGCGCCAAAGGTGCAAACAATAATTCCCGTGGCAAACCCCTTTTTATCCAAAAACCATTTTTGTGCACAGGAAATGGTGCTGGTGTATGCAGCACCCACGCCAAACCCTGCCAAACCACCATAAAACACGCAAATAAGCTGTGGCAGTGTGGGCAGGAAGGCTGCGGAAGCTGCCGCCAAAAGAATGCCTGCGGCAAACATCAATCCACCGGCCAGCACAACTATGCGAGGCCCCTTTTTGTCGTTCCATCGGCCACCCAGCACAATGCCCAACACAAATGTGGCAAGCATGATGGAATAGGTTATGGATACGCAGGTTGCGGCCAGTGCAGGGTCTACATACGCACTGTAGTACTCCGTAACAGGTCCTTTAAAAATGCTCCATATGTATATGATACCTATACATAGCTGAATAATTGCGCCCGCTACCAATGGCATAGCACGGCTTTGTGTCTTGCCCATAAAATATACCTCCAATATACTCCAATAAATTCCTGATTTATTAATAGTAATACAGTAATATACAAAAATCAACAGGTGATTCAAATATCCTTGCTAAGGCGTAGAGGTATACCATAAATGATACGGACTTAGTGCTCTTCAAAATCCAGTGCGCGTCCTACCGATTTTTTCCATCCGGCATATAACTTTTCGCGTTGTTCGCTGGGCATGTTGGGCATATAGCTGCTGTCCAGCTCAAACATATTGGTTAACTGGGTTTTGTCCTTCCAAAAGCCTGTGGCAAGGCCAGCCAAAAAGGCAGCGCCGCGGGCAGTTGCGTCCACCACTTTGGGGCGAATGACTGGGGCGTTCAGCAAATCGGCCTGAAATTGCATAAGGAAATTGTTTTTACATGCGCCGCCATCCACCTTCAAATCCACAATGGGAATGCCCGTATCCACATACATGCATTCCAGCACATCCTTAATTTGATACGCCATGCTTTCCAGTACTGCCCGTGCAATATGATTGCAGTTGGTTCCGCGGGTAATGCCCAGTAGTGCTCCGCGTGCATACTGATCCCAATAGGGTGCGGATAGCCCCACAAACGCAGGCACAAAATACACACCGCCCGTATCTGGCACAGCCATTGCCATGGCCTCCGTTTCTGCTGCGTTTTTTACAATTTTAAGTTCATCCCGCAACCATTGTACCGCTGCACCCACTACATACAAAAGACCTTCCAAAGAATAGGTCACCCCGCCATCCAGCCCCCATGCTATGCTGGTAAGCATGCCGTTTTGGGAGTGTATGATGTTGTTGCCCGCATTCATTACCAAAGAGCCGCCCGTGCCATAGGTCGCCTTTACCATACCCTGTTCAAAACAGGCTTGGCCAAACAATGCGCCCTGTTGGTCGCCAATGGCGGCTGCGATGGGCACGCGTAGCCCCAGAAATGCCGCGGCATCGGTATAGCCATACACTTCGCTGGAAGGGCGGGGTGTGGGCAGTATTTGCTCCGGTACATTCAGGTGCTTTAGCATGGTGGCATCCCAGCTAAGAGTTTTGATGTTAAACAACATGGTGCGAGAGGCATTGCAATAATCGGATACATGCACTTTACCGCCTGTCAGCTTCCAAATCATCCAGCTATCTATGGTGCCGCAAATCAATTCGCCTTTCTCGGCTCGTGCCCGCGCGCCCTCCATGTTATCCAGTATCCATTGTATTTTAGATCCGGAAAAGTAGGCATCAATAATCAATCCGGTATTCTCTTTTACATAGTGTTCCAGCCCATCTGCTTTCATTTGGTCACACATGGCACTGGTGCGCCTGTCCTGCCACACAATGGCATTCATAATGGGCTTTCCGGTATGCTTGTCCCACACCACCACAGTTTCGCGCTGATTGGTTATGCCAATTCCGGAAATTTCCTCCTCTTGTGCACCTGCTTGCGCAATGGCTGCCTGCGCTGTTTTCAGCTGTGTGTCCCATATTTCTTGCGCATCGTGTTCCACCCAGCCGGGTTTGGGGTAGTATTGGGTAAATTCCTGATAACTGGAGGCGATAATATTGCCTCCCTTGTCAAACAGTATGGTACGGCAGCCGGTTGTGCCAATATCAAATGCAATTACATATTTTTTAGACATAAATATTCACCTCGTCAATTGAATTTTAGTATTAGCTAGTATGATATGAATTGGCCAAAGGGCACAAGGTTTTTCACCCTATGCCCTAAAAAATAGTTGTTGGTTCTTAGTGTTAATTTGGAATTAACTCTTCAATTATATTTTAAGTTATATTTTACACTATTATTACATTTCCATGCCGTACCGGTGGGCCTTGTGCGTGGGGTACAGGGCAAACTGCGGTATGGTTACATCGGGTGTGCGCGTGGCTATGTAAAGCGCTGCCTCTGCAACGTTATCTACATCAATACAAGATGCATGGATGCCCTCTTTCTTTTCCTTTTCATCCAGCCATCCATCCAGATACGCGGGCATATCGCCTTCGTACAGTCCCTGGTCAATAATGGCGGTCATAGGCGTTTTTACGTGGGATGGGTTCAGCACTGTTACACCAATGTTTTTGCCCACGCCTTCCAGCAGTATGTTTTTGGAGAAGCCCATCATGCCATGTTTGGAAGCACGGTAGGGGCTGTGGCCGGGGCTGCTAGCCAGCCTTGCCGAGGAAGAGCCCATATTGATAATGCGGCCACCGCTTTCCTGCTTTTCCATAATGCGAAATGCCTCGCGGCAGCAAAGGAACACGCCATCCAGGTTGGTATCCAATATCATGCGCCATTCTTCGTAGGTTACTTCGCTTACAGGGGGGGAAAGAGAGTCGCGCCCTGCGCTGTTTACCAATAGATCCAGTCTGCCCCATTTATCCGTACATTGCTTGAAAAAATCCATTACCTGATCTTCTTTGGAGACATCTGCATGCACAGCCACACATTCGCCACCGGCTTTTACTATGTTGTTTTTCACCAGTTCCACACGCTCGCTGTTCACATCCACAATCATTACTTTGCAGCCGTTTTTGGCGTATATTTCGGCCACTGCCTCGCCAATGCCGGAAGCCCCCCCCGTTACAATTGCTACTTTTCCATCAATACTGTTATACATGATTCTACTCCCTTTCGTGTTATCGCTTCTACTATTCTAGCTCTTAGCCTGACTCTGTTTTATGAAATGGCTGGGTATACTTTTATTATAAAAATAAATTCTAAAATGTCAATATAAAAAAAGAAAAGAATATTATTTCTGAAATTATTTCTATTTAAAAGGATGTTTACGGCGATGTTCCGAAAACGGAGCTTGACAAAATAGAATTTTATTTTATTATAGTAAATATAGAATTCAACTCATTTCTGGGAGGTAGGCAATGAAAGCGACATTTTACACGGCACCAAACACTTTGGTTACGCAGGATGTGGAAATTCCTGAAATTGGCGAAAACGAAATGCTGATACAGATTCGTGCGGCGGCCGTATGCGGTACAGATTTGCGTATTTACAAGTTTGGACACTTTAAAATAAAAGAGGGTGAAAAGCGGGTTTTGGGGCACGAGCTTGCGGGAGAGATTGCCCAGATAGGCAAAAATGTGAAAGGGTTCAGGGTGGGAATGCGTGTGGCGCTGCCGCCAAATATTGGCTGCGGAACTTGCCCTATGTGCCTGAAAGGGCAAAACCAGTTGTGCCCGAATTACGAAGCGTTTGGCATTAGCCTAGATGGCGGATTTCAGGAATATATGCGTGTGCCTGCCATTGCGATAGAGCGCGGAAATGTAATAGAAATACCAGACTCGCTGTCGTTTGAAGAGGCAGCCATGTGTGAGCCGTTTTCCTGCACATACAATTCGTGGCGGGCACTGCGCACACAGCCGGGGGACACCGTTTTAATTGTGGGTGCAGGCCCCATTGGTGCCTGCCATGTAATGATAAACCGATTGGCGGGTGCTGCGAAGGTAATGGTTGCGGATGTATCCCCAAAACGGCTGGAGGAAATAGAAAAATTTGGTACGGATGTTACCATAAATTCCGCACAGGAAAATTTGCTGGACAGGGTGATGCAGGAAACCAATGGTGAAGGCGCAAGTGTAGTAATCACAGCTTGCTCTGTGCCGGAAATTCAAACGCAATCTTTGGAGCTGGCTGGCAGGCAAGGCAGGGTGAACCTGTTTGGGGGAATGCCCAAAGGCAAAGAAATTGTGCCGCTGAATACCAATTTAATTCATTATAAAGAACTGAAGGTTCTGGCAACCACAGGCTCTACCATAGAAGATTTTTACCAATCGCTGCAAATTGCCTCCTCCGGCAGGGTGAATTTGGCAGGTATGGCAACGGGGCGGTTTTCTATAGAAGAAACAGAAAAAGCCTTTGCATATGCTGCTTCGGGCAGCGGTATGAAAGCGGTTGTGTTAAACGACAAATAGGGGGATACAAAAGTATGGCGAAAATGAAAGCGGCCGTTTTGCACGGTGTGGGAGATTTACGAGTGGAAGCGGTGGAGGTTCCGCAGCTAAAAAATGCAGATGATGTGCTGGTGCGTGTGCATGCAGTGGGCATTTGTGGCTCGGATTTGGACAGAGTGATGGTAACGGGAACCTACAACTTTCCCACCATCCCCGGTCACGAATTTTGTGGGGAAGTGGCGCAGGTGGGCAGTGGCGTGAAAAACTATACGGCAGGGGATCGTGTGTTGGTAACCCCCATTTTGCCCTGCATGGTTTGTGAAAGCTGTGTGAAGGGAAATTATGGGCAATGCAGCAACTATAGTTATCTTGGCTCGCGTACAGATGGCGGTATGGCGGAATATGTGGTGGCGCCAGCCAAAAACCTAATTCCGTTGCCGGACAGTATTTCCTATACAGAGGGCGCAGCGGTGGAGCCTGCTGCAGTTACGCTGCATGGCATGTTGCGTATTAAAGTGGATGCGGGCGATAGTGTGGTGGTGTTGGGCTGTGGCACCATTGGTTTATTTGCCATACAATTTGCAAAAATTATGGGTGCCACGCAAATTATAGCGGTGGATATAGACGCCGAAAAGCTGAACTGGGCAAAAGCAGCCGGTGCGGATATATTGGTGAACGGCAAACAAACCGACCCGGTGGCGGAGGTACAGCGCATTACGGGAATTGGTGCAAATGTAGTGATAGAAACAGCGGGCACTGCCATCACGCAGGAACAATCTATTAGGGCATGCAAAAAGCATGGCAGGATTTTATATTTGGGAACGGCACATAGGGATGTGGTGCTGCCGCCCGAAACGTTCGAGCACATTGTGCGCAACGAAATTTGGCTTACCGGTTCTTGGAACTCGTATTCCGCACCTTTCCCGGGTGTGGAATGGAAGGCGGTTTTATCATATATACAAAAGGGTAGGTTGAATGTGAAGGATAGCGTAACCCACACCTATCCGCTTGCAGAAGCTGCAAAGGTGATAGCCGATTTGTTTGGGCGCAAATACACATTTAACAAAGTGGTTTTGGAAATATAGTTTTGTGCACTATATTTGTGAACGACATAAAAAGAAAACAAAAAGCCGTGGCAATATAGATAGACTATGCCACGGCTTACTTGTATAATGGAAATGAATGATCCATAAATAAAGTTTCAACTTTTTTGCAAGGATTTGATTGGTTCAATCGTTTTATAAGTAGAGTTCAAAAGAATGGAGGTAGTAAAAGAATGAAAAAACTAGTGATTGTGGTGTTGGTGGCAGTGTCTATTTTTGTAGCAATGGGCACAACAGCTATGGCTGCCAATACAAGAGGCGGCGGTGCGAAGGCGGCCACAAGGGTGGCGAATTATCCGGTATGCACGGTGGATGGCTGCACGCAAACAGGCAGGCACCAGCACAATGGCACTTGGTATTGTGACGGCACATGCACAGGCACATGCACAGGCGCATGCACCAATTCTGGGGTATGCCAAAATGGCAATGCCAACAGGATTGCAGGCGGCTGCGGTGGCGGTGGATGCCGTGGTGGTAGATAACCGGAGTTGAATGAGAACCGACGAGGAGCTACAAAACGCAATTGAATGTTATTCAGATGCGGTAAAGAGGATATGTTTTATGTATCTTCAAAATAGCCACGATACAGAGGACATATTTCAGACTATATTCTTGAAATATGCCCTTTCTGTTACTGCGTTTAAAAATGGGCAGCACGAGAAGGCCTGGCTGCTGCGGGTAAGCATGAATTGCTGCAAAGATTATCTGAAAAACAGTTGGAGAAAAAAAGTGGCGCTGACAGATGCGTGTGTAGATATATTGCAGGATATGAAAGAGGATTATTCGGATGTGTTGGCGGCCATTCGAACTTTAAAACCAAACTACAGAGATGCGGTGTACCTTCATTATTACGAAGGATATACGGCAAAGGAGATTGCCAAAATAATGGGGAAGCGTGAAAACACCATCTATTCCTTGTTGAATCGTGCGCGCAGCCAGCTGAAGGAAGTGCTGGGAGGTGAATACAGTGGAACATAAAATAAAAGCAACCTTCGACAGCATTTCGGCCAGTGCAGCCCTGAAAAATACGACACTGAACAATGTGCGAGAACAGCTGCCACGGCAAACAAAAAAGAAAGCAGGAAAACGTGTGTGGAGTGCCTTGGGCGTTGCGGCGGCTTCTGTTGTGGCAATTTTGCTGGTGGTGGGTATGCAGGTGTACAGCAGGGAAACGGCCTATATCAGTTTGGATATAAACCCCAGCATATCGCTTTCCATAAATGACTATAATCGTGTGATAGGTGCGTCCTTCTATAACAAAGAAGGGCAGGAAATTCTGGAGGGTGTGGACATTCAAAACAAACCCTATGACGAGGCGGTGCAGCTGATTATAGACAGCGAGCCAATACAGCCTTATTTGGCGGCAGATGAAGCAATGCTATTGGTGGCAGTGCAGGCAAATGACCCTGCAAATGAAACATTGCTGC
>CAZQBV010000023.1:0-30480 GCA_964592125.1 uncultured Christensenella sp. | reverse complement strand
GCATACCACCTTGCACCTTTTTCGCGTCATAGGCTGTTGCTGGCAGTTTTGCCGAAAGTTCCGCAAGCCGCAGCACGCGCAGATTTTTCTTCTGCTTGAAAATTTCAAGCGCCTCTTTTGTATAGGAGGGTGCAATCACAATCTCTAGGAATATTTTACTCATTTCAGCAGCGGTTGCTTCGTCTATCTCCACATTCGCAGCCACAATGCCACCAAAAATGGAAACGGGATCAGATTCATATGCTTTTGCATACGCCTCCAGCACATTCGCGCCACTGCCCACACCGCAAGGGTTGGCATGTTTCACCGCCACCACAGTGGTTTCTTCAAATTCCCGCAGTGTATCCAGCGCACCCGCAGCATCGTTTATATTATTGAATGAAAGCTCTTTGCCGTTCAATTGCTCTGCATTGGTCAGGCTGCCCGCCACAGGCAGTGGTTCTCTGTAAAACGCTGCCGATTGGTGCGGATTTTCGCCATAACGCATTTCTTGCTGCTTTTCCAGCGTAATGGTCAGTTTGTCTGGCAGCATCCCACTGCCCGTCTTTTCCCGAAGATAGCTGGCAATCAATGCATCGTAGGCCGCTGTATTTTCAAACACCTTGGCCGCAAGGTAGAACTTGGTTTCCCTGCTTACCTCGCCTGCCTTCAATTCTTCCAGCACCTTGCTGTAATCTGCAGTGTCCACCACCACCGCCACATCCTGCCAATTCTTTGCCGCCGCACGCAGCATGGTGGGGCCGCCAATGTCTATATTTTCTATGGCATCTTCCAGCGTCACATCCGGTTTGGAAATCGTTTGTTTAAATGGATACAGGTTCACCGCCACCACATCTATGGTCTCCACATCCAGTTCTTTCAGCTGTTCCATGTGCACTGGGTTATCCCTCATAGCCAAAATGCCTGCATGAATTTTGGGGTGCAATGTTTTTACTCTGCCATCCAGGCATTCCGGGAAGCCGGTAATTTCCGAAACATTGGTTACGTCTATGCCTGCATCGCTTAAAGTTTTCTGGGTACCCCCTGTCGATAATATTTCAAACCCCAGTTTGGTCAGCTCTTGTGCAAACTCCACAACTCCCAATTTATCGAACACGCTAATAAACGCCCTCTTTGCCATTTTTATTCCTCCATGTATATATGAAAATTGATTGGTTACTCTTCTTCGTCTTCCGGTTTTTCTATTTCCAAATCACCCAGTTCAAACTCTTCAAACTCTTTTTGTTTGTACTCCCTGCGCGCAACCATTCCGCGATGCACAGGTGCTGGCTCGGGGGCATAGTCCATCGTTTCTTCTTCCTCTTCCTCATACGCATACTCATGTTCACGGCTACTCATTGCCCTAATGGCCACCACAATACCCACAGCCATAAACAAAATGCCCACAGCAAACAACACAATCAAGAACATATTGTCCACCAGTGCTGTGCCAAATTTGCCCAAGTTGCTCCACCACTCGGTAATGTCAGTCGCAATAAAACCTGCCGGTATTGTTGCTGCTGCCACCAACAAAGCACCCATCACCATAAATCCCATTCCCGTAATTGCTTTTTTCATATTACTCTCCTCTCGTGTCCAATATTCGTACTCTATTGTCTTCCACCCGAATTTTTCCTGCTGCCATCAGCGCTACCGCTCGGGGAAGCATGTCGTGCTCCAGTTTCAACACTCTTTCTGCAACATCCTGCGCAGTATCATCGCAGCTCACAGGCACTGTTTCCTGCATGATAATAGGGCCGGTATCTGCCGTTTCATCCACAAAATGTATGGTTGCACCGGAAACTTTCACGCCTGCCGCCACCACAGCCTCGTGTACCCTGCTTCCGTAAAAACCCATGCCGCAAAAGCTGGGAATCAGTGCGGGGTGTATGTTTATAATCTTATTTCTATATGCCTTTATTGTCTGCGAGCCCAGAATACTTAAATACCCTGCCAGCACAGCAAAATCCGCACACAACGCTTGCAGTGCGCCTAGTATTGCGCCATCAAAGGCTTCGCTTGTGGCGTAGTCTCTTTTCTGCACCACCGTTACAGGTATCCCCGCCTGCCGTGCCCGCTCAATTGCACCGATGCCCTCTTTGCCAGCAATCAATCCACAAATTTCCGCCTGTATGCGCCCATCCTGCACCGCATCAATAATGGACTGAAAATCGGTTCCACCACCGGACGCAAATACGGCAAAGCGTTTCATTTGCATAGGGTTACACCTGTTTCGCCATTTGTCACTTGGCCTATGATATATGCCTTCTCCCCACTTTGTACAAGGGAATCCACGGCGGCTTGTGCCTGCTCTTTGGGCACAGCGGCTATCATGCCAATTCCCATATTAAATGTATTATAGGCATCCTGCTGCGAAAGCTGTGCTTTTTCCACCAGCATCCTAAATACCTTTGGCATTTCCCATGAACCCAAAGAAATTTCGGCATGCAACCCATCTGGCAACATACGCGGTATGTTTTCTATAAACCCACCACCTGTTATGTGCGCCAAGCCATGAACTGTTACATCCTCTATCAGCTGCAACACCGGCTTCACATAAATTCTGGTGGGTTCCAGAAACATGCTACCCAGCGTTTCCCCTTCAAATTTAGTTGTCTCCAGCGTATCATCCATAGCATACAGTTTTCTTACCAAGGAAAAACCGTTGGAGTGTATGCCGCTAGAAGCAATGCCCACCAGTGCATCCTCTGCTGCAATTTCGCTTCCGGTTACCACGCTCTTGCGCTGTGCCATACCCACGCTAAATCCCGCTAGGTCATACTCACCTTCTTCATAAAATCCGGGCATTTCGGCAGTTTCGCCACCTATCAGCGCACATCCGGCCGCCACACAGCCCTCAGCAATACCCTTCACTATTTCCGCCGTTACCTCCGGTATCAGCTTTCCCGTAGCAATATAGTCCAAAAAGAACAATGGCTTTGCACCCAAACAAACCACGTCGTTCACGCACATTGCCACACAGTCTATTCCCACGGTATCATGTTTTTTCAGCGCAAAGGCTGCTTTCAGCTTTGTTCCCACACCATCGGTTCCCGAAACAAGCACCTGCCCATTTCCAATGTCGTACACACCACCAAAAGAACCCAAATCCGTAATCACATTTCCATCAAAGGTTTTTTTTGCATGCTCTTTTATTAGGCGCACGGCTTCATACCCGCGCTCCACATCCACTCCGGCATCTTTATAGCTTACTGCCATTTCGTCCTCGCTTTTTCTTGTTTTATTTTCTATTTTTGTTATTCTTATTGATTGCCCATCAGGCGGTATAGCACTTCTTGATATGCATCTTCCACATCTCCCAAGTCCTGCCTAAAACGGTCTTTGTCCAGCTTTTTCCCTGTTTTGGTATCCCAAAAGCGGCATGTGTCCGGCGAAATTTCGTCCGCAAGTAGTATTTCGCCATGAAACCTGCCAAATTCCAGCTTAAAGTCAATCAATTCTATCCCTATCTCTTTTAAATAGACCGTCATCACATCATTCACCCGAAAAGAGTACTCCGCAATCTTTTCCATCTCCTCTGGCGTGGCCAGCCCCATGGCGTATATATGGTAGTTGTTTATCATGGGGTCGCCCAGCTCATCATTCTTGTAGCTGTACTCCAAAACAGGTTGCTTCAGCTTCGTTCCCTCCGGTATTCCCAGCCGTTTGGACAAGCTTCCCGCAGCAATGTTTCTCACAATCACTTCCACAGGCACAATTTCTACCGCCTTCACCAACGTCTCTCTATCTGAAATCTCTTTTACAAAATGTGTGGGTATTCCGTTTTTTCCCAACATGGCAAGCATATGGTTGGATACCTTGTTGTTTACCACGCCTTTGCCCACAATGGTGCCCTTCTTCAAGCCATTAAACGCAGTTGCATCATCCTTATAGTCCACAATCACATAGTCCGGATTGTCTGTCCTAAACACTTTTTTTGCTTTTCCTTCATACAACTGCTCTGCTTTTTTCTCCATACATATGCTCCTAAGTTTAAAATTTAATTGTTCACTTCATTTTGCAATTCGGAATCTGCCATCAAAACGTTCTTTGACATATCCTCTTTAAACTGCTCTAGCAACTCCTGCAATGTTTCATACTTTAAGGCAAGTATTTGCACTGCCAATAGTGCAGCATTTTTTGCCCCATTCACAGCAACCGTTGCCACAGGTATGCCATCTGGCATTTGCACTGTGGAAAGCAGGGAGTCCATTCCATCCATAAAGGAAGATTTAATAGGCAAGCCAATCACAGGCAGTATGGTGTGCCCGGCAATTACCCCCGCCAAATGCGCTGCTTTTCCTGCTGCAGCAATAATCACTTCCACCCCATTTTTTTGGGCGTTTTGTGCAAAATCTGCAGCTTGCAGCGGCGTTCGATGCGCAGAAAGCACATGCGCCTCCACCTCTATGCCAAACTCCTGCAAAGTTTTCACCGTGCCTTCCAGCACAGGGTAGTCACTTTTAGAACCCATTATCACAGCTACTTTCATAAAATCTCCTCTTAAAAATCTGAATGCCGACCAGCCAAACTGCAGGTCGGCTCAGCTTATTTGTCTATTTAGTTCATTTTAAATCACTGCCAATATTATAAAATTCAGCACAAATAGTATTGTAGACACAATTAAGATTGGATGCAACTCTTTTGCTTTGCCTTTTACAATTTTTATAATGCAGTAGAATATGAAACCGGCAGCAATACCATAGGAAATGCTATAGCTAAACGCCATGAATATGCTGGCAAAAAATGCTGGTACAGCCTCGTCCAGCTTTTGCCATTTTATGTCTTTCAATGCGCTCATCATCATAATACCCACCATAATCAGCGCGGGAGCCGTTGCCTGCGCAGGAACCAGCCCCATCACGGGCGCTAGAAACACGCACGCTAGGAATGCCAGTGCAGTTACCACACTGGTAAGCCCTGTTCTGCCACCTGCACCAATCCCCGCAGCACTCTCCACATAGGTGGTGGTGTTGGAGGTACCAATTACTGCACCCACAGAAGTGGCAATTGCATCTGCAAACAACGCCTTATCCATTTTGGATTTAAAGCCGCTGTTTGTCTCCATGGCATTCATGTCCTCTTGGCTGAATATACCAGTTTGGCGGCCAGTGCCAAGGAAGGTACCAATGGTGTCAAATGTATCGGATATACTAAACGCAAAAATGGTCATAATTACCATCAATATCTTAGAGGAATCCGAAAACAAAGACTGCATGCCCTCCGGCCCAAACGCAGCGCCAAATGTCGTTCCCAATTCTGCGAACGAAGCACCCACACCACTTGTAGAAAGACTTACAGATGTAGGATCCACCACACCCATGGGTATGGCAATTACCGTGGTTGCCAAAATACCGATTAAGATAGCGCCACGCACTTTTAATATTAGCAGCACTACAGTAATCACAATTGCAACAATGGCCAAAATAATTGCGGGTGTGTTAAATGTTACCAATGCGGGAACTGTGCCACCATTGGATACCACACTGGTTATCCCTTCATAGGTCGTGTTCGCCGAAAAAGGCGCTCCATTTATGGATATCAGAGAGCTGGGATCGGCAGTAAACTGTATTAGGTTGGCATTTTTTATACCAATGTACGCCACAAAAACGCCAATACCGCCACCTATTGCATGCTGCAAAGACATGGGTATGGATTTTATAATTGCTTTTCTTAGTTTTGTTACCGTAATCAGAATATTAATAATGCCGCAAATAAATACCATCGCCAGTGCTTGCTGCCAAGTGAACCCCAGTGCAAATACCACCGTATAGGTGAAAAACGCATTTAGCCCCATTCCCGGTGCCTGTGCGTACGGCACATTTGCAAACAAAGCAATTACCATAGTGCCTATTACCGCCGCAAAAATTGTGGCTAAAAACACTGCCTGTGATGGCATTCCTGTAGCCGATAGTATGCTTGGGTTTACAAACATAATGTAGGACATTGCAAAGAAAGTAGTCAGCCCCGCCACAATCTCTGTAGAAACATTTGTGCCATTCTCTTTCAATTTAAAAAACTTTTCCATAGATACCTCCAACCGTATTGGCAGCAATTCGAACTATAATACAATTACTTTTCAAATGCTGCATGAAAAAACTGCCTTTATACAAGTTTTCCCAACAATTTCCATTGTTTGCACAAAAACACAAACCGCTATTGTTGTTTTAACCCCCAGATTCTATCATATCTCACAATATGCGCAAAATCAATAACGAACAGCAAAGAAACCCCTCACTTTATACTGCTCATTTCAATCAATATCTATCCCCCAGCTTTCCCGCAGTTCATCCATCAATCGAATCAATTGAATGGATTTGTTATGCGGCATCACTGGCGATGCTTTTGCCCCATTTAAAACAAGTTCACCCACATGCGCTGCTTCATATTGGAAGCCGGTAGATACATACGGGTCTTCAAACACCTCCACACTCGTAGCCACACCCGGCATCTCCTCATTCACAAACAATTCCACCACACTGGGGCACCAGAATTTTCTCCGTATTTCTATAAAGCCTTTTTCACCCTGAATCAATGCCTTATTGTCGCTTAGGCAGTCCTGTGCACAGGTAAATGTGGCAATCTGATCCTCTGAATATTTTAAAATCACGCTGTTTGCAATGTCCACACCATTTTGTACCATTGCGGTGCTCTTTACCTCTGCCGGTTCCATGCCAAAGGCAATATCCGAAATGGTCAGGCAATAAATGCCCAAATCCATAATTGCACCGCCAGCCATATCACTTCCCAACCGCCAGCCACCCGGTGTCGCATTTATGGAAAAGTTCATATTAGTGCGCAATACTTTGCCAATCTTTCCACTGTGTATCCATTCCTTCACCTTCAAAATAGTAGGGAAAAACAAAGTCCACATACCCTCCATCAAAAAAACATTCGCTTTTTGGGCTTCGTCTAGTATCTCCGTCATCTCTGTACTATTAATTACCATTGGTTTTTCACAAAGCATATGCTTTTTGTATTTGATGCACAATTGCATATTTTTATAATGCGCTCGGTTAGGAGTTCCAATGTACACAATATCCGCACCACTCTCAGCCAACATTTCATCTGCATCGGCATATGCCTTGGGTATACCATATTTTTCAGCAAATGCTTCCGCTTTTTCTTGCGTACGGGAAAGCACGCAGCATAGTTCTCCATTCGGCACATGCTCCATAGCCTCCGCAAACTCGCTGCAAATATGGCCTGTTCCCCATATCGCCCATTTCACTTTATTCATTGTATCAACCAATCCTCCTTCTTGTGGGTTCGTCCGTTTTGTTGCCAATTCCTGCAGCTTCCAGCAACTCTTTTTTTATCTCTTGCGTCTTTTCTATTTTTTCTATCTCTGCCAGCGCCTGCTCTGCCGTTTTTTCTACCGAAACGCGAACTGGTGTTTCCACTGTACGTATTTCTTCTTTCTCATCCACTACATGATAAAGGGAGCTGCTGTTCAATCCACAAGAGCTTGATCGTTTGTTTTTTACAGTTATTTTTTCTATTTCCGCACCAATGTGTGAGATGGTATCCATGGGCAGCATTGCATACTCACCTATCTCTCTTGCCGCCTTTTCTCCTGCCATTGCCGCTATATAAACTCCCAAAAGCGCACTCTCCCATGCGGTCTTGCCTTGCGCCACCCATCCGCCAATCATCCCTGTCAAAACATCTCCACTTCCACCTTTGGCCATTCCTGGGCTACCCAAGGGAAATAGCGCCACCTTGCCCGATGATTCCGCCACAATCGTGGTGGCGCCCTTCAACACCAAAACCACACCATATTTTTTCGCAAAATCGCAGGCATAGTCAACCGGGTTTTGTAGCACAGTGGCTACATCTATATCCAACAATCGTGCAAACTCTTTTGGGTGTGGGGTCAAAATCACTTCCCCCACATGCTCCAGCAATGCCTCTGTTTTTCCGGAAAGCGCGTTTATAGCGTCTGCATCCAGCACTTTGGGCAGGTTGCAGTGCTTCAATGCATGCTCCACCAACTCTTGAATGCCTGCTCCCACACCCAGCCCGGGCCCAACTGCCATTGCCGACTTGTTTTTCACAATACGGGCAATGTCAAATATACTTCGTCTATCCAGCCGTCCTTCCTCATTCGACACAATTTTGCACGTGGCCTCTGGAACCGTCTGCTGCACCACCTGCACCACTTCATCTGTAGAAGCCAGTGTTACCAAACCCACGCCCACCCTAGAAGCCGCACGTGCGCTCAACACAGCGGCACCTGCCATTCCTTGGCTTCCCGCTACCAAAAGCAATCTGCCATAGTCTCCCTTGTTTGTGTTGCTTGCGCGGCGGGCAATTGTTAGGTTCCCATCTCCTGCGGTATAAGCAACCACTTTTGCCTCCGCCAGCACAGGGCAGCCATCATCCACACCAATGCGGATAGCATGCACTTCTCCCGCATATTCCCTTCCGGGATACAGCAAATGCGCCAGCTTGGGGTATTGAAAGGTAACCGTTTGATCTGCCAGCACCGCTATTCCCATAACTTCTCCGGTATCGCTGTGTATGCCCGATGGAATGTCTACGCTTACTTTCCACGCATCCTGCGCATTCATATATTCAATCAAGCTGCGATACAGCCCCTCTACAGTTCGGGTAAGCCCTGTGCCAAACAAGGCATCCACCACCACATCCGCAGGGGGCAGCTCCCATCCGTAAAAATCCGCAATGTCTGTAAAGCAGGCAGCGCGCTGTCTCCATTTTCCGAACAATTTAAAGTTCGTGGCCATATCGGCTGTCATATTCAGGCTTTCGCCCGCCACAATCACATACACATCATAGCCATGCGTCAGCAGCAACCGTGCCACAGCCAGCCCATCCCCGCCATTGTTGCCCGTGCCACAATACACATGCACGGTACAGGGCTTCTTGTGTTGCATAATATGGCGGCACACCCCCATTGCTGCATTCTCCATCAATAAAATGCCGGGAATATGCATTTCGTTTATCATATAACTGTCCACTTCTCTCATTTGTTTTGCGTTCAGCACAGTATACATGGTTTAATCCTCCAAAATTACTTGGGCAATTGCAATATCGCCCATATGTGAAATGCTCAGGTGTATTTTTTGATCTGTTTTATATTGAATATAGGGTGCGCCTTTTTCCGTATGCAGTATTTCAATTGTTTGAAGGGCAATACTGCCCAGCCCCACGCCACAGGCTTTCATAAAAGCTTCCTTGGCACAAAACATTCCCGCGGCCGTTTGCGCACGGTTTTTCTTTCCTGCAATATAGGCACGCTCCGCTTCCGTAAACACTTTTCTCAGAAAAGCGTCTTTTTCTATGCTTTTTTCCATCCGGCTAATTAAGGTAATGTCAATTCCTGTGCCGGTAATCATGCCTTGTTTTCCCCTGCAATAATTATTTTCACTGCATTTATCACAGCTCGCCGCACTGCCTCCGCACCCGCAATGCAAATGCTGTTCAAATCGCCTCGCTTCTCTCCATAGGAAAGTGCAAAGAGTGTATCGCCATCCATTTCTGTATGAACGGGAAGAATGGCACGCGCCAGTCCATCGTGCGAAGCTTGCGCCAGCTTGCAGGCGCCATCCTTACTTAGTTTCGCATCTGTTGCAACCACACCTATTGTGGTGTTCGTATGTTCCAGGAATGTTATATCCACTGTATTGTCCATCAAAAACTGTGCCGTACCAATGTGTTTGCCATCTTTTAAAGTGCCTGCCAATACAGTGCCGTTCGCTTCCACCACATCGCCAAAGGCGTTCACGCACACCAGCGCACCCACGGTCACGCCATCGCTCAACGTAATGCTGGCCGTACCCACGCCACCCTTCTGGCAATGCTCCATCCCCAGCGCTTTGCCCACCGTCGCACCAATGCCTACGCCTATGCTGCCCTGCTGCACTTCCTTACCCGCATTCACACAGGCGGCATATCCCATGCCCGCATTGGGGCGCACCTTGCTATCGCCATAGCCCAGATCGTAAATAACCGCACTGGGAACAATGGGCACAAAAGCATCGGGCGTTTTTATTCCCATTTCTTGCCGCTCACAAAACACCATCACACCATCTGCCGCCGCCAGCCCAAATGCGCTCCCACCGGCCAGCAGCACTGCATTGGCCTGCTGCACTGTTTTGCCCTGCGCCATAAAGTCCGTCTCTCGCGTGCTCGGCGCGCCGCCCCGCACATCCACGCCACACACAGCGCCGTTTTTCGCCAGCACCACAGTCACGCCTGTTATTCCCTCTGTGTCTTGGGCATGCCCCACCAAAAGGCCTTCTACATCCGTAATACTTCCCTTATACATAGCCATTTACTCCCCGTACAGATACTTCACCCGCATGAAACATACGCTGTTCATTGCCATGCTTCACAATCAGTTCTCCATTTTCGCCAAACCCAATACAAGCGCCAATATATTCTTCATTTCCGCATAGCACCCGCACTTCGTTGTTCAATATAGCGCTTCTACTGCAATATTCCTGCAACAGTGCCCCTATTCCATTGCTCAAAAACACATCAAAGTATCGCTCTGTTGCATCTATAAAAGCCGCGCACAGCCTCACTCTATCTATCGCAGCCCCTTTTATCAGCCGCAACGAAGTCGCCTTGTCCCTAATTTCTTTTGGGAACGCCTTTTGATTCACATTGGTGCCAGCACCGCACACCACATACTCTATAGAATCCATATCCGATGACATTTCCAGCAAAATACCACATAGCTTTTTGCCTTCATACACAATGTCATTTGGCCACTTTATGCCTGCATCTATACCGCAAACCTGCTGTATTCCCTTTGCAATACCCAGTGCCACCACAAGGTTCAGCGCAGGTGCCTTTTCCGGCCTAATGTTCGGCCTCCGCAAAAAGCTCATTGTCACCGCTTCGCCCGGGTTGCTGCTCCATCCCCTGCCCAGCCTGCCTTTGCCACCGGTCTGGTTCTCCGTCACCACCACCAGGCCATCCGGCGCACCCTCCCGCGCTGCCTTTTTGGCATAGGTATTCGTGGAATCCACGCTTTCCATCCACGCAATCAGTTTCGCATCTTTATCTGTATATAAATTTAAATATTCCGGTTTCAGTAAATCCGGCAGCGCCACCAGCTTATAGCCTTTGTTGGTTTGCGCCTCCACCACGCCGCCATCTTCCTTCAGCGTCTTTATATTTTTCCACACTGCTGCACGCGAAATGCCCAGTTTATCGCTAATATCCTCTCCAGAAATAAACTCTTCACGCTCCACCAGCAGCTTTAGTATATCATTCCTCACAGCCATGTTCTATCATACCCTTTATATCATCATACTCAAAGCCCTTTTGCAGCAGCGCGCGTATCATCTTTTGTTTGCGCTTTGGCTCTGCTTCTCCTGCATATCGCTCGCGTAGGCGCTCCGTAAAAAGCCGCAGTGTTTCGCTGTCATCCTGCTGTGCCGTTACTTCAGACGCTGTCTCGCTGTCTATGCCCTTTTGCAGCAATTTGTGGTACACCATTTTCTTGCCGTACTTTGCACACAGCTCTTCCGCATACAGTCGTGCATATTCCGTGTCATCCACATACCCATATTCCTGCATCTTTTGCATTGCCGCTTCTATATAGGTTTCATTCAGCCCTTTGCCGCGCAGCTTCCCCACAATGTCCTTTTGGGTTCGCTGCCTTGCCGCTACATATTGCAACGCAGTTTGAAATGCATATTGCTCACCATCGTAGCGTTCTATTTCCTCTATCTGCTGCGAAGAAAGCTCTTTTCCCGTGCCAATGCCAAACTCTACCGCTATTTCTTTATAGCAAGCAAAAACAAAGTTGCCATCCATATAAATATTGATTCTGTTCTTATTTTTTTTACATTCTTCCAGCGCAGTAATCACCATATGGGTATTATATAAGACAGGCCTGCAAACCGCAACTGCAGCATGGCAAGTAATGGAAGTAAATTTGATTTTTTTGCTATGATACAGTATAATACACGCATGAAAAAGAGTATATTGATTGTTTTAATAGTGTTACTAATAGCAACGCCCTTGCTTGTTGCCACAGCCTCGCCGGATGATTCTTTGCTAAAGAAGGGTGATACCGGAAGCGAGGTATACGCCCTGCAACGCAGGCTAAACGAGCTGGGCTATCTCAACTACCGCCCCACAGGCAAGTTTAGCGATATGACAACGCAAGCCGTTATGAAATTTCAGCAGTTGAACAACATTCCTGCCAATGGAAGAATTTCTATGGCAACAAAACAAGCCATTTTTGCAGTGGATGCCATCAAAAACAGCAGCAATCCAAAGTTTAAAAAAATAATTGGGAAGGCCTACACTGGTACCAATAAAGACAAAGGTATGCTTTCTTCTTGGGAAAAAATAAACCAGATATTTCAGGTGGGTGACGAAGTTCTTGTAACCGATTATAACACTGAAATCGAATTTACGCTAAAGCGCGTGGGCGGTGTTCACAATGCGCAGGTGGTAACCGTTTCAGATTCCGATTTTGATAATTATACAGAGGTATTTGGCGGTGGCGAAACATGGGAGCATCGTGCTGTATTGGTGGAGATTAATGGCACAAAATATGCTGCTTCCTTATTTGGTATGCCTACACATACGGAGCCACAAAGCGAAAGTGGTATGAACGGCTACACCATATTGTATTTCAACTCCAGCAATACAGATGTTTACGCACTTACCGACGACGAGCACGCCAATGCCATCACCCGCATTTCAGCTTAGTCCAAAGGTTCTGTCTCCGCTATGGTTTCAGGCGCCTCGGGTGTTGTTTGTTCTGGTGTTTCCGTTTGCTCTGCTGGCTGGCTGGTTGCTTCGGGCGCTGGCATTTGTGTGCTCTGCGCTCCTGCTTCTGCAATATTCTTCTGCACCACTCCTGCAAAATAGGCATTGTACCATTCTGCCAATGTGGAGAAAATCATATTCTGCCGTACCCCTTTTACATCCTTTATGCTTTCATCACAAATAATAGAATTCATGCGGAAGTACAGCCCAATTTGAGGCACACGTTCTGTCAGAACCCTTTGCAGTTCGCCATACGAGCCCATCACATCCTCATCTGTTACAGCCTGTGTACAGCCATAAATTGCATTGGTAATATCCTCATTTTGCACATGCCCGTAGTTTCCGCTGCCCCCATGGTCAAACATAAAAGATAAGTTTGGCACAATATCCAGATAATAGCTGCAATAGGCAAGGTCAAAGTTTCCGCCTTCCAGTCGTCTCATATACTCGTCCATTGGCAGTTCTTCAATTTCTATTTCAATATACAGCTCTTCCAGCTGTTTTTTTATCGCTTTGGCAGCTTCTTTTTTATAAGCACCGTTCCGTTCGTCCAGCACAATTAAGTTCAGGTTTAGCTTACGTCCCTTTCCGCTGGGCTCCGTTACATATCCAGATTCCTGCAGCAATTCCTTTGCCATGCTGCTGTCAAAATCGCTTATTTTGTATTTGGAATCATAGGCAAAAAAATCCGGAGCTATGGGCAGGTTTGTGGGTATGCCGTGGTTTAGCAGCACTGTAGAAAGTATCTCCCGCCTATCCAGTGCATAGGATATGGCTTGGCGAACATTCACATCTTTCAGTTCATTTGTAATCAAGTTGGGCACAAGGCAATCGTAATAATTTGTCATATAGTCAATTACCTGTGTTTTTCCGGGTTGGCGGTACTTTCCAGAATATAGCGCATCTGTGGTAGCAAAATCAATGATACTTGCTTCTACAAATTCCAGCTCCGTGGAATAATTTTGTGTTGCCTTTGCCACTATTTTTTCTATGTAGGGTTTTGGCTGCCACCAGTTTTCGTTTCGCGTTAATATCATTTCCTCAGCTGGCTTATATTGGGCAACGTCCACCTTATACATTCCCGTTCCCACAGGCAGCTCGTCTTTAATTAAGGTTTCATTCACAACGGGAAATGTCATAAAGTGCAGCCCCATGTTGCCTTTTTTATTCATCTTTAGCACCACTGTGTGTTCATCCGGCGCACTAATACTCTCCACATATTGGCTAAATTGGCCAAAGCGGCTCTTAAAGTCTTTTGTGTCTCCTGTTGCAGGGGCGCTATTTTCTACATCCGTTGTTGCTTCATCTACAGCTTTATCCTCTTCGGTATTTTCAGATTCACCAGAATTTACATTTACTGCAAATCCATCCAGCGCCATTGCACGTTTCGCACTATAAATAATGTCATCCACCGTCAGCTTTGTTGTTCCATCCGAATAAAACACATTGTCCCGCAATGTAAAGGTATATTCTGTTTTGTCCTCATTCACCTTCCAGCTTTCAAACAAATTGGGAAGCAATTTGCCGTTCACATCATATTTTAAAGGTGTTTCATAAATAAGCGAAAGCAAATTGATTAGGTCTTCATTTTTGGCCTTCAATGGGTCAAACGATTCTATCTCTTTGGGCATAGAAATAAACAGGTCTCCGCCCGGCTTTTTCACCACTTCCTCAATCACTTGCGAGGCCTGCGCCATATCACTTTCCTTCGATTTTATTTTTGTTGTACTAGTTGTACTACACGAACACAAAAACACGGCCATGCACGCCAGCACTACCGCAATTATTTTTTTAACCGATTTCATATAGCTCCTTGTATACATCATATGCCTTGGAAACCTTCTGTACATACCTCTCTGTTTCCGCAAATGGTATTTCCTTTAGTTCTTTGCCATCCGACAAAGTTTTATCTTCCAGCCAGCCCGCAACTCTATTGTGCCCCGCGTTATAGCCTGCCATCACCAGTTGTCTGTTCCCCTCAAACTTATCATTTAAAAAATGTAAGTACCAGCTTCCAAATTTTATATTCGTATCTGGATCAAACAGCATGCTCTGTTCAAATGCATCAATCCCCAGTTTTCCAGCAATCCACTCGCCGGTATCCGGCATAATCTGCATCAGCCCCATAGCACCAGCACCCGAAACCGCCTGTGCATCGAAGCCGCTTTCCACATAAATCACAGCCGCTACAAAATACGGATCCAAACCATTTTCCTGTGCATATTTCACAATGATATCTTCGTATTCCAGTGGGTATTTACCCTTCCCATTCAGCTTTTCATATACATAGTACGCCCCACCCAGCAAAATAGCCGCCACAATAACAATTGCCACAATTGCTACAGTTTTTCTCGATTTTTGTTTTACAGCGTTACTCCCCAAGGTATTCCTCCACTTGCTCCAAAAGCTGTTGCTCCAAGCCATCATTTACCAATATAACATTTGCATATTGCATCATTTCATCATCACGTTGCTGGTTGCGCAGCCTGCTCATTGCCTGCTCATAGGTAATGCCGTCTCTACTGCATATTCGGTTCACCTTTGTGTCCATATCGGCTTTTACCAGCCACACCTCATCCACCATATGGTACAACCCCACTGTTACAAGAAGCGCACAATCTATCACCACAACGCCATCTTCTATTGCATCCATCTCCCGCTTTACTTCTTTTAAAATAATAGGATGCAGAATATCTTCCAGTTTTCTGAGCTCCTGTTTGTTTGCAAACACATGGTTTCCCAACCGCCTGCGGTTCAGCGTGCCATCCTCATTGAAAAAATAGGCATCAAAACGTTCCTTTACTTGTGCCAATCCCGGCTGCCCCAGCTCGCATATCCTGTGCGAAACTTCGTCCGCATCAATAATCTTTGCGCCCTTATTTTTCAAATAGTTGGCCACAGTGCTTTTGCCAGAGCCGCTGTTTCCCATCAAGCCAATAATTCTTTTCATTTTGCCTCCAGCCATGTTTTGCCCGATGCCACATTTACGGAAAGCGGTACACTCAGCTTTGCTGCATTCTCCATGCTGTCCTTCAGCAATGCCTTCACTTGCTCCACTTCATCCATCGCGGCATATACAATCAGTTCATCATGCACCTGTAGAACCAGTCGAGACTGCATTCCCTCCAGTTTTTTTGCCGCTGCATTCATCGCTATTTTCATAATATCCGCAGCCGTTCCCTGTATGGGCGTGTTCAGCGCAGCGCGCTCCCCTGCGGATCGTATGTTAAAGTTTCCCGAATTCAATTCAGGAATATAGCGTATTCTTCCAAACATAGTGCGCACATAGCCCAGCTCATGCGCGCTGGTCTTTATATCGTCCATATACTGCCGCACACCACTAAATTCTTCCAGATAGCGTTCTATATATCGCCCCGCCTCTTTGCGGGAAATACCCGTGTTGCGTGCCAGCCCAAAATCACTAATGCCGTACACAATGCCAAAGTTTACCGCCTTGGCAGCGGAACGTTCCTTGGGCGTTACTTCCGCTATATCCTTGTCCAAAATCTCGGCTGCCGTGCGCGCATGAATGTCCTCTCCCTGCAAAAAGGCTTCCTTCATGTTTTTATCATCCGCAATGTGTGCCAATATGCGCAGTTCTATCTGCGAATAATCCGCAGAAACAATTAACGTACCCTCCGGCGCCGCAAATGCTTGGCGAATTTCATTCGCCAATGGAGAGCGTATGGGAATGTTCTGCAAATTCGGCTCTATGCTAGACAACCGCC
The DNA here is from genome assembly GCA_964592125.1 of uncultured Christensenella sp. Lineage (GTDB taxonomy): Bacteria > Bacillota > Clostridia > Christensenellales > Christensenellaceae > UBA5399. Next base: position 14,014 of record CAZQBV010000023.1, on the reverse strand, counting down.
CCGTAGCCGCAACCGTCTGCAAAAATGTAGTATGAATATAGCCGTCTTTTATCAGCGAAATCAGGCCATCCACATAGGTACCCTTCAGCTTTGTCAGCAAGCGATACTCCATAATATTGCCTATAATTTCGTGCTTATCCTCCAGCTTTTCCAGCACTTCCACATCTGTGGAATACCCTGTCTTGGTTTTTTTTATCACAGGCAGTTTCAATCGTTCAAACAGTATGTCTGCCAATTGCTTTGGCGAGCTAATGTTAAACGTCTCTCCGGCCAACTCATGTATTTTGTCTGTTAGCTCATGTATCTTTGTGTCATATTTTTTGCCCAGCGCTGCCAGCTCGTCTTTGCATACAAAAAAGCCATTCTGCTCCATTTCAAACAGCACACGCAGCAGCGGTGTCTCTATCTCATAAAAGATAAATTCCAGTTCGTGCTCTGCAATTTCCTTGGTTTGTTTTTCATGCAATCTATATAAATCAGCGGCATTCACACGCAGGTCGGCTCGTTTCATAACACTTTCCATGTCATACTTCGTGTGTGATGGGGAAAGCACCCAGTCCGCCAGCATCACATCAAAGCAATCCGCTATATGAATGCCATATCCGGCAAACTCGTGCATATACACCTTTACATCGTGGGCAACTATTCGCCTGCCCACAAAGTAAGGTTTCACCGCTTCCAATATTTCCTTGTAGTCAAATCCTTCGTCCAGCAGTGTTTGCTTCAACGGAATGATATATTCTGTTTTGCCATCTATAGAGAACGCAAATCCCTCTTTGATTGTAAATGCAAACTCCACAGCATCGTCCAATACCGACAAATCGCTGGGGGTCAGCCTAATCTGCTCTATTTCCTCTAGTGGCTCCGGTGCCACATCAAAGCGCTTCATAAAGTTTTTGAAGTTGTACTTTTGGAACATCGTCGTCAGTTTTTCTGTATCAAAGCTATCAAAGGCAAATTGCTCCTGCCGCTGTTCCAGTTCTATATCCACATGAATGGTTGCCAGCTGCTTGGACATAAATGCAGATTCTCTGCCGTTTTCCAGTTTTTCCAGCAGCTTGTTTTTGGGCAGCTTGTCCAAATGATCATACAGGTTTTCCACAGTGCTATATTCGCGCAGCAGCTTCAGCGCAGTTTTTTCCCCCACACCCGCCACACCGGGAATATTGTCTGACGCATCGCCCATCAATCCCTTTAGGTCTGTAATCTGCTCCGGCTCTAGGCCCAGCTCCTCTTTCAATGCCTCCCGCGTCATCAGCTTTGTTTCTGTTACGCCTTTTTTGGTCAGCACCACACAGGTGTTGTCCGAAATCAGTTGCAATTCGTCCCTGTCTCCGGTAAAAATATACGTTTGCATATCCCAGTGCTTTGCTAATGTGCCCAATATATCATCTGCTTCAAAGGTAGGCACTTCTATATATCCCACGCCTATTAGCGTCAGCGCATCTTTTAATAGTACAAATTGCTCGTTCAGGTCTTCTGGCGTTTTGCGCCGCCCCGCCTTGTATGCCTCGTACTGCTTGTGGCGAAATGTTTTTTCGTGCATATCAAACGCCACCACAATGTGGCTGGGCTGGTATTCTTCCACAATGCGGAATAGCATCATAAAAAAACCATACACCGCATTTGTCGGCCTGCCCTCCCCATCGCTCATTTGCGGAAGAGCCCAATATGCCCTATGCATCAAGCTGTTACCATCTATTGCCAACAGTGTTTTCGGCATGTATTTCCTCCATTGTTTTTTTTATACCAATTCCGATTTGAAACATTTGTTTCAAATCACGCGCAATATGCGCGACTCGAAAAATAGTTTTTTATTTTTCGAGCGGGAAGGTCGTTCAATAGTGATTCCATCCAAAATACAGAGCATTTTGGAACTGCCGTATGGCAGTGATAGAAATATCGCTTTTGCGATATTTCTATCAGGGATCAGTATTACTCAAGTATTTCCGTTATTTTATCATATTAGTGCTTTATTATCAATTTTTATATCCTCCTACACCACTATGTTCAAAGTTTGGTCACACATATACAGATAAAACAAACCCCTGCCACGCACTTGGTAGCAAGGGTTGTGCTTTCTCCATCCACAGAGCAATCCATTTTTGGCAATCAGCTCTATTTTGCTTCCTGCTCTTTTTTTATTTGTTTTAGCCGCTTCATCACGTCGTTCTGCCCACGTCCAAAGTAGTCGTGCAACAGTTCATATTCCGCATACAGCTTGTCATAAATCTTCGCATTTTCTGCAATTGGGTTATAGCAAGTATCCTTCAGTTTTCCCATAGCACGTGCCGCTTCAAATACAGAATCATAACCGCCCTTTTCTTTTCCGGCAACCACAGCACCAAAAATTGCAGAGCCCAGTGCAGGCCCCTGCGCACTTCCCGATATCTTAATGGGTTTTTTAATAATATCCGCATAAATTTGCATCATAAAGGGACTTTTTTCGGCAATACCACCCGCCGCAATAAACTCATCCACAGGCACGCCATTCTCTTCAAAGCTGGTAATAATCCGCCGTGTACCAAATGCAGTTGCCTCTACCAAAGCACGGTACATTTCCTCCGGTTTGGTTAAAAGCGTCATGCCCAGCATCATGCCTGTTAAATCCACATCCACCAATACCGAACGGTTGCCGTTCCACCAGTCCAGTGCCAACAGGCCGCTTTCTCCCACCTTCAACTTCCCAGCCAGCTTTTGCAGATACACCTGTATGTCCAGCCCTTCTTTCTCCGCTTCATCAAAATAACGCTTTGGCACGCAGTTGTCCACAAACCATGCGAAGTGATCGCCCACGCAGGATTGCCCCGCTTCATAGCCATAATATCCCGGCATAATGCCATCTTCCACATAGCCGCAAATACCGGGCACCATCTTCTCGTTTTCTCCCAGCAACATATGGCAAGAGGATGTACCCATAATTGCCAGCATTTTGCCCGGCCCATCTATTTTCACCGCAGGCATGCAAACATGTGCATCCACATTTGCCACAGCCACAGGCGTGCCCTGTTTCAGCCCCGTCTTTTCAGCCATAGCCGCAGTTATGCCGCCCGCACAAGTGCCCAATGGGTAAATATCCCGGCTCAGTTTTTCATCCACCACGTTTTCTAGGCGCGGATCCAGCGCTTTGAAAAATTCTTTGCTTGGGTATCCATCCTGCTTGTGCCAAATAGCCTTATAGCCAGCCGTGCAGGAATTGCGCTTTTCTTCGCCCGTCAGTTGCCAAATCACCCAGTCTGCCGCCTCTATAAAACGATCTGCCGCATTGTACAGCTCTGGCGATTCATCCAGCACCTGCCAAATTTTGGGAAACGCCCATTCCGAGGATATTTTTCCGCCGTAACGTTCCAGCCATTTTTCACCCATTTTTTGAGCAGTTTCATTCAGGCAGTTCGCCTTGTCCTGTGCTGCATGGTGCTTCCACAGCTTCACATAGGCATTGGGTTCGTCCCTATACTCATCCATAAAGCACAGCGGCGTACCATCCGCTTTTGTAGGCATAATGGTGCATGCCGTAAAGTCTATCCCCAGCCCTATGACATCCCCCGCATCCACTCCACTTTTTTTCAAAGTTTCCGGAATGGTGTGCTGTAGCACGTCCAAATAATCCTGTGGGTGCTGCAGTGCCCAGTCTACTCCCAGTTTTTTTCCGCTGGGCAGTGTTTCATCCATCACAGCATGCGGGTAGTTCAATACACTGGTTGCAATTTCATCCCCACTTTGCACATCCACCAGCACAGCACGCCCCGAAAGTGTGCCAAAATCAATTCCAAGTGTGTATTTCATAGCAATCCCCCTTATTGTTTCTGTTTCAATACTATTTTTATTTCGTTGCTATTTATCTTATCACAATAAATCGGCATCATAAAGGGCTATCTTATAAAAATACAAGTTCAAAGTACAGCTTTTCAATTCCTTATCATACAAGCAGTAAAAAAGAAGAGCCTGCAACCGATGCAGGCTCCGCTTCATACTTATATTCTTTTAGTTAATCACATAGGTTCCTGTTACACTAGCGCTTACTTCTATGTCGCCGGGAGTCACAGGTGTGGCTGCTCCATCCGCCAAACCAGATTCCATTGCAGCTGGTTCCGCCATGGGCATCGCCCCGTTAAAGCCGCTGCTACCACCTTCCTGTATGGATTGTGGGCGTACAATGGTAAATCCGCCGCTTTGCGCCACAGCCTGCGCCTTTGTGCCAATAGACTGCATTGCATTGCCCAGTGCTTCCAAATAAGCCGCATCCCTGTCTTGAATATCAAAGGAGAGAGAATAAGACTGGTTTGCACCCGCCTGAATTGCCGCATCAATAATCTGTCCCACATTGTCAATATTTCGCACTGTCACCCTGTAGGTATTCTCCATTACGTACTGGTTGGGGTTTTCATAGTCCTGATACAGGTTTACATAAGAGGTTTCAATGTCTTTTTCCTCTATGCCCTGTTGCTTTAGCGCCTCCAGCAAAGCCGTTGCCTGTGTTGCATTTTTCTGCTGGGCATCTTCCGCACTATTGCCCTTTGTCACAACACCTAGGTTAATATAGGCAATGTCCGGTTTTTTCTTTACGCTTTCCGTAGCATTCACGGTCAATGTGCTATCCGCAGCATTCAGCGTAGCCGCGTTTGCCGAAGTGCCCGCAGACGGCACAGGTGCTGGTGCTTCGGTAGCCGCAGGTGCAGATGCCTGCTCATTTGCTGGTGTTACAGTATTTGCACCTGCATCGCATCCTGCAAATAAAAGCGTTCCCATACATAGTACCAATAAAATCGAAATCGTTATTTTTGTTTTCATAATAGAACTCCTTTTTTGTTTTGATATAAATACTAACCCACCCAGTGTTCTATTTATTACAACAATCCAAGAATTTTTTAGAAAATCTGCTTATGTTCTCATATCAGCCTATTCGAAACCAATATATCTCTCAGCTTTTCTCTGGCACGGGAAATACGGGATTTTACAGTACCTACAGAGATATTCAATATGGCGGCTATCTCTTCATATTTGAGCCCTTCCATATCCTTTAAAACAATAATGGGTATATATTTTTCCGGCAACATGCGTATTGCCGCCTTTATGTTTTCGCCCAGTTCTCTGTTTATCGTATCCCTATCCGGGTTCCCATCTTTGCTCACAGCAAAACGTTCAAATTCGTCCAGATCCGTATCGGGCTTCTTTTTACGCAGCATATCCAGGCAGGTGTTTGCAGTTACGCGATACATCCATGTGGAAAAAGCCGACTGGAAAGAGAACTTACGGATATTGGTGTACATTTTTATAATTGCATCCTGCGCAGCATCCTGCGCATCGTGCTCGTTCCGTAAAAATTTATATGCAATGTTATATATTCTTTTTTCATATCTTTCAATAAGAGCACAAAACGCCATTTCGTCATTTTTTTGTGCCTGCTTAATCAAGTCTACTTCCTGCATGGCTTCCTTTCGGTCTTTTCAATTGGCTTCGCATACAAAGCCAAATTATATTATAATAAAATTCGCAATAAATATCAAAGCAAACCTTTCTTTCAAATGTAAATAGTTGTTTACAACTTCTTGCACTTTCTCCAAACGATGCTGTGCAAAAAAGGAAAGGGTATATACATTCCACAATATACCCTTTCACACACTCATTCAGCTTGTCATCCATTTTGCAGATTATTGCGCCTTCTTTTCAAGAATTTTCTCTTTTTCCTCCGGGAATTCCACAACGTCTGCTATCACTTCGCCCACCTGCCGTGCTTGCTCTTGCTTCATGTTTTCAAATGCCGAGTAAACCATCAGTTTAATGCGGTTCAGCTGGTTCACCTCACTGGCGCCCGGGTCATAATCCACAGCCACTATATTGGCCTGTGGGTATCTGTCACGCAATGCGCGAATCATTCCCTTACCCACCACATGGTTTGGCAAGCAGGCGAAGGGTTGTACACAAATTATGTTGGGAGCACCCTCCTCTATTAGGTGCAACATCTCCGCGGTCAAAAACCAACCTTCTCCCGTACAATTTCCCAGAGAAAGCAGTTCCGAAGCCAACTCTGCATAATGGCTGATATGCGGATGCTCTTTAAAGTGCTTACTTTTGCGCAGTGCCCGCTGGATCGGCTTTTTAAACCAGTTCACCAGATTGATGCCAAACATACTCGCCTTATGCACCATCTTTTTCTTGCCCATTTCCTCATGTTTAAACTTGCAGCTATACAGGCTATAAGTGAAAAATTCCAGCAAACCAGGCACAATGGCCTCTCCACCTTCGTTTTCTATTACGTCAATTGCGTGGTTGTTTGCATCGGGGTGATATTTCACCAGTATTTCGCCCACAATGCCCACCTTGGGTTTCACAATCCCCGTGCGCTCTATCGCATCAAATTCTTTTACCATTTGCTTGGCCGCTTTGCGGTAGGCAAGGTAGCGCGTATTGTAAGTGATATCCTGTATTTTCTTTACCCATTTATCGTGAAGTGCATTCGTTTCACCCTTGTTTTTTTCGTAGGGGCGGGTTGCCAGCAGCACTTTTTGTAATAAGTCACCCAGCGAAACCGCTATCAACAAGCGTAACGCCAAACCACCTGTAAACTTAAAGCCAGGGTTCTTCTCCAGCCCGGAAAAGTTGATAGACGCAACCACCACATTGGGGAAGCCCGCTTCACTCAACGCCTTGCGCAAAAAGGCCAAATAGTTGGAAGCCCTGCAACCTCCGCCCGTTTGCGTCAGCATAATGGTGGTGTTATCCGGATCCAGCTTGCCTGTAATAAACGCATTTACCAGCTGCCCAATTACAATAATTGTGGGGTAGCAGGCATCGTTGTTCACATATTTCAGGCCAACGTCTATGTCTTCCTTGGTCACCTCGGTCAGCACAGTGAAGTTGTAGCCCGCCGGGTCGAAGGCCTGCTTCAAAAATTGAAACTGCATGGGCGCCAGCTGCGGACACACCAGCGCTCCATTTTCGCGCATTTCTTTCGTATAAACCGCTCTTTGGTAAGCCGGGCTTGCCTGCTGCTTGTCCGGTTCATCTTTCTTTTCTTTCAGTGCCGCAATCAGCGAACGCAACCTAATTCTGGCCGCACCCAAGTGACTAATCTCATCAATTTTTAGCAGTGTATATATTTTACCAGCCGCTTCCATTATTTCACTTACTTGGTCGCTGGTAATGGCATCCAAACCGCAACCGAAAGAATTTAGCTGCACCATTTGCAGGCATTTTTTCTTTGCTACTAGAGCAGCGCTCTCGTACAACCGCGTATGATAAGCCCATTGATCCATCACCCGAATGGGTCGCTCTAGGTGACCCATATGCGCCACACTGTCTTCTGTTAGCACAGCCAGCCCATAGCTCGTAATCAGCTCGGGAATGCCATGGTTTATTTCCTTATCTACATGGTAGGGACGCCCAGCCAACACAATTCCTTGGTTACCCGTTTCTTCCAGCCATGCTACAGTTTCTTCACCCTTTTTCTCTATATCATGCTTAAAAGCATCGCGCTCGGCATAGGCAGCCTCTGCTGCTTGTTTGGCTTGCTCTTCCGTAATGCCAAACCTACCAAACTCCTTCATTATTTTTTCTGGCAAAAATTCTTTTTCATCCAGCGCAATAAAGAAGTTTATGAATTCAATTTCGTTCTTTGCCAACACTTCCATATTGTTTTTTATCGTTTCGGGGTACGATGTCACCACCGGACAATTGTAGTGGTTGTTAGACTGCTCATACTCCTTCTGTTCAAACGGAATACAGGGGTACAGTATGCGTTTTAGGCCTTTTGCAGCTAAATTTTCTATATGCCCATGCACCAGCTTAGCTGGGTAGCACACCGTGTCTGAGGATATACTTTCCATTCCCTCCACAAACATTGCATGGGTGGATGGGTCAGATAAAATCACGCGAAACCCCAGTTTCGAAAGCAGTGTAAACCAGAATGGATAGTTTTCATATACATTCAATGCTCGTGGAATGCCTATCTCCCCCAGTGGCGCTTGCTCCAGTGGCAAGGGTTCATAGTCAAACACCCGTTTCAGTTTGTATTCATACAGGTTCGGCATATCGTTGCTATGCTTTTCACCCGCGCCCTTCTCGCAGCGGTTGCCCGAAATAAACTTCCTGCCATCGTCAAAAGTAGTAATGGTGAGCATGCACCTATTCTCACATTTTCCGCATCGGGCATGGCTTCCCTTGCATGTAAAGTTTTCCAAATCCTCTTTGGAGATAATTGCAGAACGTTGCCCCTGCATTTCTTGTTTTGCAATGCGAGCCGCACCGAATGCGCCCATCAGTTCGGAAATATCAGGGCGAATCACCTCTCTGCCCAATTCCATTTCAAAAGTGCGCAATATAGCGTTATTTTTAAATGTGCCACCTTGCACAACAATATTCTTGCCTAGGTCTGCCGCATTCTTTACTTTTATTACTTTATAAAGTGCATTTTTTACCACAGAATAAGACAGCCCTGCCGAAATATCCCCTACTGTAGCTCCCTCTTTTTGCGCCTGCTTCACACGGCTGTTCATAAACACCGTGCATCGCGTTCCCAAATCCACAGGGTTCTCCGCAGTTATGGCTTCATCTGCAAAATCTGCAATGGGAAGCCCCAGCGACTGTGCAAACGTTTCTAAAAAACTGCCACAACCCGAGGAGCAAGCTTCGTTTAGCATAATGCCATCCACAACGCCATTCTTTATTTTCAGGCATTTCATGTCCTGCCCACCAATGTCTATAATCAGGTCAACATCCTCGTTAAAATAACGCGCCGCCCTAAAATGAGCCATGGTTTCAATCTCGCCTCTGTCCATCTTCAGGGCTTCTTTTATAATGGCTTCGCCATATCCCGTCACGCAGGATCCCGCAATATAGGCATCGCTTTTCATATTGGCATAAATATCTTTTACTATATTCACTGCCGCATCCAGCGGGCTACCTTCATTAGAACTATAGTACCTGTAAAGCAGCCTATGGTCATCATCAATCAGTGCAGCCTTTATAGTGGTGCTGCCCGCATCTATCCCCAAGTAGCACGGCCCCGAGTGTTCCGAAAGCGCACCTTTCACCACACTCTTTTCACCGTGTCGTTTTTTAAAAGCAGCATAGTCCTCTTCGCTCTCAAACAAGCGCTTTAATCTGCGGGTTTCATGGTCTTCTTCCGTTGCATTCAGCAGCCGCTCCGGCAGCTCTCTCACATAAAATTCCGCGCTGTCCGCCATTAGCGATGCACCCAAAGCCACAAACAAATGCGAGTTTTCCGGGTGAATAATTTGCTCTCCCTTCAGACCCAGCGTATCTACAAAGCGCGCCCGCAGTTCTGTTAAATAGTGCAGCGGCCCTCCCAAAAACGCCACATTGCCACGAATGGGTCTGCCCTGCGCCAACCCGGCTATGGTCTGGTTCACCACAGACTGGAATACGGAAACCGCAACATCCTCGCGTGCCGCCCCCTCATTCAGCAATGGCTGTACATCCGTTTTAGCAAACACCCCACATCGTGCCGCTATGGGGTAAATAGTGCCATACGATTTTGCCAGTTCGTTCATTCCCATCGGGTCTGTGTTCAGCAGGCTTGCCATTTGGTCTATGAACGCACCCGTACCACCCGCACAGGTTCCATTCATTCGTTGCTCCAAAGAAGGCTTCATGTAGGTAATCTTTGCATCTTCTCCGCCCAGCTCCAGCACCACATCAGCCTCCGGTATAAATTGCTTTGTAGCACTGGCGCCCGCCACCACCTCCTGCACAAAGGGCATATCTAAAAGCTCTGCAACCGTGAGCCCGCCAGACCCAGCAATGGCTGCCTGCACTCTCAAATTTCCACATTCTGCGGCCGCTTCTTCAAATAGTTTTAAAAGTTCACCTCGCACATCCGAGAAATGCCTACGATATCTTTCAAATAACATATCCCCGTTTGCGTCTGTAATCACTAATTTTATTGTAGTGGAGCCAACATCCAGCCCCATCTTATATAATGCCATAAATTTTAAACCCTCCAGTTTGTATAAAGAACATTATATCAAACAAGTTGAGAATATACAAATTTTAGCCACATAAAAAAGGGCTGCATTTCTGCAGCCCCATTATACCTTCTTTTTCAGGTCTTGTATTGTCTATAGCGGGCGTTTTCCGCATATAAAGTTACTGTGCGCCCAACTGCCCATTCCTCTAATCACCACTTGACCTTTCGACGACGAGGCATCCACCATGGTGCCACCGCCCATATACACGCCAACGTGGCCTGTGAAGCAAATAACATCGCCTATCTGCAAATCGCTAATACTGTTAATTGTGGGATATCCAGAGCTTGCCCAACCACCGGATGTCATATAGCCTACATTGTTGCCACTGGCATTCAATGCATAGTACACCAGTCCAGAGCAATCAAATACATCCGGCCCTTTGCCGCCACGCACATAGGTCTTGCCCTGCTGCGCCACTGCCGCATCCACAAATGCCTGCGCATTGCCCGGGTCTGCTGTGTGCGAAGTACTACCACCGCCAGAGCTTTCTTTTTTCTTCTTCTTTTCGGAGGAAGCATCCGAAGAAGATTCTTTACTCTCTTCCGCTTCCTTCTCTTCCCAGTATTCTACAGACGGCTCCGCTTCGTCGGAGAACATCAATTCTTTTGTGTATTGCCCCACACTGCCATCGTCATCTAAGCCATTCATTCTTTGGAAGTACTTCACTGCATTTTCAGTTTCCGTTCCAAAGTAACCGGTCACACCCACATCATAACCCAGCTTTTCCAGTTGCCCTTGTATCAGTTCCACGTCCGGGCCTTCCGCTTCTGTTGTAACAGAATAGGGTTTCGCCTCATCAGAGAACAACAAGTCCTGTGTGGTTTCCCCTGCAACACCATCCACCGCCAAGCCATGCTTTCGCTGAAAATAACTTACTGCAAGTTGGGTCTGCGTTCCGTAAAGATTTGTTGGCTCGTCTATTTCCAGATAATATAGATCCATCAACCGCTGTTGCAGTTTGGCAACATCTGGGTTCTCTTCTTCCGGAACCAAATTCAAGTACTGCTTGGGTTCAGGGGTGGGCTGTGCCACTACCTCTAAGGATTCAACTTCGTCCAGCGGCGCATCCTCACACACTTCACCCGTGCCTGCAGTTGGAACAGGCTGCCCTGTCTCAGCCGTATTATCTGTCTGATCATTTTCAGAAACAATTGTACCTTTCACATTCAGTTCATCCGGTGCACCCGGCTGCCCTTTTTGTGTAAAGTTAGATTCCTGATTTACAATAGGCAGGCTGTTATCCGCATTGCCATTTGCCGAAACCGCAATCACGGGTATCAGCACAGCTGCCAAAGCCGCTGCCGCAATAGCGCCAACCCTCTTGGGGTTCAACAATTTCGAAAACCGAAAACCCGCTTTGGCCTTTTCAACAGATGCAACACCAGCACTCGTCGCATTGTTGCGCGGGCGGCTGGCCACGGTAGACACACGTACTGTGTGTTGCGTCGCACCTGCTATGGGCTTCCCCGTTGCTGTCTTGCGTGCGCCAACACTTTCTCTGTTAGGCACAGAGTATTTCGTGCGCGATTTATAGTTTTTGGTGCTTTTCGTGTTGCTGTGAAATAAGCCTTTAAAAAAGTCGGATGTCTTATTCTTCATGTTCAGTCCTGTTTCTTTCATAACATGCAATACATAAGGCAAGTTTTTACTCATACAGTTCTCCTGATTATTTCTCTTTTCTATGTTCTATTTTGTTCTCTTTTTTGTTCCCATAGCTAATTGCTTTCTATGAAAACCAGTCACAATGCATATTTCTACATTTTGATATGCATTGTATTATATACTACAAACCCCGAAAAGTAAAGCATAATAAAGCAATTTGGTAATAAACGTAATATTTAGGTTATATTTGACTGCCTGACCACAACATGCTGTGGTTGCCCTCTCTCATCTATTTGTAGCAAAGTGGGCAAGCCGCTATACACATGCCACAAACATCCCCTCTTGTGATACGGGAAAAGTGCTTTTTCATGTATATACTACATTTCTTTGCGTCCACCAATTCTTCCCGCCGAATACCCGGTGTATAGTCCACTCCAAAAACCGCACCAGATGGGCAGGCGCGTGTACACTTATTGCAGTGCAAACAAACGTCCTCTGCTGTGTCCCCTTCTGGCAGTGGCATATCTGTCAGCACTGTGGAAAGCCGCACTGCTGGACCATAGTGTTTGGACAAAAACAGTGCATTTCGTCCTATGTTGCCCAGCCCCGCCAAATGCGCCACTGCTTTGTGCGAAAGTATGGAGGACAGGCCATCCTCTACATTGCTTTGGGATGCAGGTACATACAGCGCATCATAGCCCTCGTTTCGCAGATCAAGCACCAGCTGCATTGCTGTATTGTCCAGATAGGTGTTTATTATTTTATAGTTATGAAAATAAAGAGCGGTAGGCCCGTTCTTTATGCTTTCCACCACCGTTTTGGGCAATGGAACCATAAAACTCAGCGCATACCGCAAATTGGGAAAAGGTGACATGCCCTCTGGCAACAAAGCCGTTCCATAGGCTGCAATCCTTTTTTCCTTCAATATATCTTCGTACAAGGCAAGTCCTCCGCGCTACTCGGCGCTGTCTTCGTTTTTTACCTTAATGCGGGAAATCAGCAAAGTAACTACAAATATTGCAGCTATCACTACAAATATAGATACCATGCCCTTCCACATCAATTCCAAAGATTGTCCAATCACTATATTATCCATTCTTTTTCTCCTAATCTTATGGCTACAGCATTGCAGGAACCAAGCCCAGTATCACTCCGCCCGCAATTACAGAGGCTATCTGCCCCGAAACATTCGCGCCCACAGCAAACATCAATAGATGGTTTTGGTTATTGGCTTCCAGTCCCATTTTTTGCACCACACGTGCCGACATGGGGAAAGCCGAAATACCGGCTGCGCCAATCATAGGGTTGATCTTCTTTTTGCTAAATACATTGATTAATTTTGCAAAACCCACGCCTGCCATGGTATCAAATACAAAGGCCAGCAAGCCAAGGCACATAATCAAAAGTGTCTCTACTTGAATGAAGGTATCTGCCTTCATGCTGGCGGCAATGGTAATTCCTAGCAACAGCGTAATCAAGTTTACCAGCACCTTTTGCGCTGTATCCGATAAAGAATCCAGCACCCCGCATTCCCGTAGCAAGTTACCAAACATCAAAAAGCCCACCAAAGAAATGGAAGCAGGTGCTACCAATCCCGCAATCATAGTCACCACAATGGGGAACAGAATTTTTGTAATACGCGGTATATCCTTACCATCGTATTCCATTTTTATAGCTCGTTCCTTTTTCGTAGTTACCAGTTTTATTGCAAATGGTTGAATGATGGGCACCAAGGCCATGTAAGAATAGGCCGCCACCGCAATGGCGCCAATGTACTTACTGCCCAACACTTGCGATACCAATATAGAGGTTGGGCCATCCGCCGCGCCAATAATGCCAATGGATGCAGCATCCTTTAGGTCAAAGCCCATTGCCGCCGCCGCTGTAATGGTGAAGAAGATTCCAAACTGTGCTGCAGCGCCAAAGAAAAGAAGCTTAGGATTTTTTAGAAGCGGCCCAAAGTCTATCATTGCGCCTATCCCAATAAACAATAGCAACGGCATGGCTTCTGATGCATTGATACCAATATCAAATAGCCAATCCAGTATGCCAGTTACGCTGCCTATGCCAGGCATCATTTGGGTCACCGCTCCAGAAAGCGGTATATTCACCAATATTGCACCAAACCCTATGGGCAGAAGCAATGCAGGCTCCAGCTTCTTTTTAATTGCAAGGAAAATAAGCAACGCACCAACAATATACATCACAACCTGTTGCCAGGTGATAGATGTAATACCCTGTGTAAGAAATTCCATAATACCTCCAACTAATCATACCGTTATACAAATATCTATTTTGCTATAGAGTAGCATTTTCTTTCGCTTTGTTCAATAGACATTTTATCACACAAAACAGAACGCACTGACGTTTTGGGGAACTTCTTCACATCAAAGCATCGTTAAAGCATTGTTTTTATTGTATTT
>CAZQBV010000022.1:0-31293 GCA_964592125.1 uncultured Christensenella sp. | reverse complement strand
CGCTGTGCCTGTCCGCCCGACAACTCAAAGGGATATGCCTTTTCTTTTTCAGAAAGACCCACTTTTTTCAGCAGCTCCCGCGCCTGTCCCACTGCCTGCTCCGTCGTTTTCTTATCTACGCCAATCGGCGCCAATGTCAAGTTCTGCAATACATTTAAGTGTGGAAACAAGTTGAAATTCTGAAACACCATTCCTAGATGCAGCCGTGCCATGCGCAGCTCATCTTCCTTCAAATATTCCGTTTGCCCCTCTTTTTCTGTAGCAATTGCAATTCCATCCAGGGTAATATTGCCCCGCTCTGCCCTCTCTAGGCAGTTGATACAGCGTAGCAAAGTAGATTTGCCACTGCCAGATGGCCCAATAATGGCCATTACCTCCCCCTTCTCCAAGGTAAGGTTGATGTCGTTCAAAACAATATTATTGCCAAAACTTTTATATAAATGGCTTACTTCCAATATATTCATAAGTTCACCCTTAAATCCTATAGTAGTCAACACGTTTTTCCATTTTCTTCAGCGCCAACGACACCACACCGTTAATTGCCAAATAGAACAACATTGCTATAAATAATGGCGTAATAGACGCTTCTCTTGAAGCAGCAGAAAACGCAATTTTCAGCAAATCCCCCAATGCAATAATATAAACCAATGCCGTATCCTTCACCAGCGTAACCACTTCATTGCCCAGCGATGGCATCACTATTTTAAATACCTGTGGAATTACTATTTTGCGCATTGTCATGCCTTTGGTAAGCCCCAATACCGAGGCCGCTTCATACTGACCTTTATTGATGGACTGTATGCCACCACGAAATATCTCGCTAAAATAGGCTGTGTAGTTCAGCACAAAGGAAAGCAATGCAGATTCAAAACGGCCAATACCCGCCCCCAGTAGGTTTAAGCCAAAGTACATAAACAACACTTGCAAAATAAGCGGCGTGCCGCGCATCACCACCAAATATATGTTATACAAAAAGCGAATGGGCTTTATTTTGGTCAGGCTAACCTGCGATCCCAAAAAACCCAATGGTATGGTAAAAAGAAGTGTAAGCCCAAACAATGCCAGCGTAATGCCCAATCCTTTTCCCAGCTCTACGCATAAATCAAAAAAACTCTCCATAGAATTCCCCCCACAGATATATCACTTCGACACAAAATGGTAGCAAAAACCAAAGTGATGCTGCTACACAAACGAACAAAGCCAGAAGAAATATGATTGATACTGTTCATTTGCTGCATAATATAAAAACGGACAGTACTAATATATCATACTGTCCGCTATTTTGAAATGCTTTTATGGTTTTAGGCGGTTACATCTCTGCCAAACCATCTATTGCTAATCTCCGCAGCACTACCGTCTTTTTTCATTTCTTCAAATGCAGCCATTACAGCATCATGAAAAGCTTGTTCCCCTTTTCGAAATCCAATGCCATATTCTTCAGGTGCAATCGTTTCATCCAGTATTCTATACTTATCTGGTTTTTTAGCCATATAGTAGTCTGCAACCACCAGATCTACACCCAGTGCATCCACCTGCCCAGAATCCACATCCATCAGTGCCGTCACATAGTCTTTAAAGGCTACCACTTCGCCAATAGAAGCCGAAAGTCCCGCATCCTCTTGTATCACTCCCTGCGCGGAAGAACCTTCTTGCACGGCAACAGTTTTACCTTCCAAATCTGCCAAAGTAGTTATAGGCGAATCATTTTTCACCAAAATCACTTGCATGTTTTTCATGTAGGGTGCGCTCATCAATACTTTTTCCTTGCGTTCCTCAGTAATGGTATATCCATTCCAGATTACATCTATATTACCAGCTTCCAGCTCCAGCTCCTTTGCACTCCAATCTATGGGAAGCAGTTCCACTTTAATTCCCATATGCTCGGCTATGCCTCGCGCCATATCAATATCAAAGCCTACCAGTTCGCCTTTATCATCCCGAAAACCCATGGGAGGGAAGCTGTCGTCCAGCCCCATAATAAAAAAGCCTTTGTCCATAATAGCCTGCAGTGAGCCATCCTCCTGCATTGCAGGTGCCGCAGTCGCTTCTGCTGCCGTTGTTTCTGCCGCAGTTTCCTCTGTTGCCGCGGGCACTTCGGTCGCTTCCTGCGTTGCTTCATTTGGCACTTCGGCCGAGGGCGTTTCCGTTTTTTTAGAGCAGCCTGTCATTAGAGATGTAACCATCAACATCGCCAATATTATCATAAGAATTCTTTTCAATTTGTGTTTCCTCCATCCCATTTTTGCATAATTGTACAATCTATACCAGTATAATTTATTGTGCTAAAATAGTAAAGTGATTTCATGGTAAAGTCATGAAATTAATACACAAGAAAGAAAAAACGACAGTTATAAAACTGCCGCCCTCACCTATTTCTCAAAAACCAGTTGCATACTCGTTTTTTTCAACCAAAAAGCGCTTATTCAAATCCGTATCAAAAAGCATCTTTAGGCTTTTTAAACTCATTTTTTGTAAGCTTTGCCTTATCTGCAAATTCCCTTAGTATCTTCTTTTGTTTTTCATTCATACGTTTGGGTATTTCCACATTTGTGCGCACATACAGGTCTCCCATACGGCTACTGTTCAAGTGTTGAATCCCCTTGCCTTTCATACGGAAAATTGTGCCAGGTTGCGTTCCTTCCGTCACTTTATAGCGCACTTTTCCATCCAGCGTAGGCACCTCTATCTCGTCCCCCATTGCCGCCTGAACCATATTAACGGTCAAATCCAAATACAGGTCATATCCCAAACGTTCAAACAGCTTGTGCGGTCGTACCGACATATAAATTTGCAAATCGCCCGCCGGGCCACCGCGTTTTCCCGCATTGCCTTCTCCGCGCATGGTAATCACCTGCCCATTGTCTATGCCTGCAGGTATATTAATCGTAATTGTGCGCTGGTGGGGTGTCGATCCACCCCCTTTGCACGTTGCACAAACTTCATCCGCGATAGATCCTTCCCCACCACAAGTGCTACAGGTTTGCACATTCACAAAGTTTCCAAACATAGACTGCTGCGTTACACGCTCTTGCCCACTGCCACCGCAGGCAGGGCAAGTATGCCTATTGGCGCCTTTTGCGCCCGTACCATTGCAGTCCTTGCACTGCTCGGTTCTGCTTAGGGAAATTTCCTTCTTCACGCCAAAGGCTGCTTCTTCAAATGTAATTTTCATATTCACTCGAATATCCTGCCCCTTTTGCGGGCCTGCCGGTCGGCTGCGCATACCTCCGCCAAAAATATTCTCAAATATATCAGAAAAACCACCAAAGCCCTCAAAGCCTTGACCATTGAAGCCACCATAGCCACCACTGGCTCCGGCACCCATGCCATCTGTATTGCCAAACGTATCGTACTGCTGGCGTTTTTTATCATCCGAAAGCACTTGATACGCTTCATTTATCTCTTTGAATTTATGAGCAGCACCATCATCCCCCTTGTTCATATCCGGATGATATTGTTTTGCCAGTTTTCGGTACGCGCTTTTTATTTCATCCGCACTGGCACTTTTGCTTACGCCCAGCGTTTCATATAAATCCTTAGCCAATGTATTCCTGTCCCCTCATCAACAGCCCAAAAGCCAAAGCACACAGCTCCGGCTTTCAGACCATTTATTATTCCAAGATTTATTTCTCGTCATCTTTCTTTTCGTCGTCTACCACTTCATAGTCAGCATCCACAACATTGTCATCCTGCTTGTGGTCTGCACCAGCATCTTGACCACCACCCGCTGCGGCATTGGGGTCTGCCTGCTGATACACCTTGCCAAAAGTCTCGAAGGAAAGTTTCTGCAAGTCATCTGTAGCCACTTTCACCTTATCCATGTCGGTACCCTTCAAAAGCTCGCGTACCTTTTCCATCTCATCTTCCAGCTTTTTCTTATCATCTGCCGAAACCTTGTCGCCCAGATCCTTAATTGCTTTTTCGGTCTGGTAAACCAGTGCATCCGCATTGTTGCGAATTTCCACTTCCTGCTTGCGCGCCTTGTCTTCTTCAGCATATTTTTCCGCTTCTTTTACAGCTGCATCTATATCGTTATCGGAAAGGTTTGTGGATGCCGTAATGGTAATATCCTGCACATTGCCCGTTCCCATATCCTTTGCCGAAACATGCACAATTCCGTTTGCATCTATATCAAACGTTACCTCTACCTGCGGCACGCCACGTGGTGCTGGCGCAATGCCTGTCAGGTTAAATCTACCCAAGGTCTTGTTATAGGCTGCCATCTCTCGCTCACCTTGCAAAACATGAATTTCCACACTGGTCTGTCCATCCGATGCAGTGGAGAATACTTGGCTTTTCTTAGCAGGGATTGTGGTATTTCTGTCAATCAGCTTTGTAAACACGCCACCCATTGTTTCAATACCAAGGGAAAGAGGCGTTACATCCAGCAGCAATACATCCTTCACTTCACCGCCCAGCACACCAGCCTGAATGGCAGCACCCATAGCAACCGCCTCGTCAGGGTTAATGCCTTTAAAGGGCTCTTGCCCGGTAATGCGTTTCACCATATCCTGCACTGCAGGAATACGTGAAGAACCACCCACTAAAATCACTTTATCTATTTCGTTGTTTGAAATACCAGCATCTTTAATAGAGCTCACTGCCGGCCCCTCTGTTTTAGACACAAGGTCTGCTGTCAGTTCATCAAACTTTGCACGAGACAAGGTAATATCCAAATGCTGTGGGCCACTTGCATCCGCTGTAATAAAGGGTAGATTAATGTTGGACTGCATCACGCCGGAAAGCTCTATCTTTGCTTTTTCCGCCGCTTCTTTCAAGCGTTGCATAGCAATTTTGTCCTTGGAAAGATCTATGCTATTGCTTTTCTTGTACTCAGCTACCATCCACTCTACAATTTTATCGTCAAAGTCGTCGCCACCCAAACGGTTGTTGCCGCTGGTTGCCAAAACTTCAATTACTCCATCGCCTATTTCCAATATAGAAACGTCAAACGTACCGCCACCTAGGTCAAATACCAGTATTTTCTGGTTATGATCTTTTTCCATACCGTATGCCAATGCAGCCGCAGTTGGCTCATTCACAATACGCAACACATCCAGCCCCGCAATCCTGCCGGCATCCTTTGTTGCTTGGCGCTGTGCATCACTAAAATATGCCGGAACTGTAATTACTGCCTGCGCCACCGTTTCTCCCAAATACGCTTCCGCATCGGCTTTCAACTTTTGCAATATCATTGCAGAAATTTCTTGTGGCGTATATGTTTTATCTTCTATTTTAATTTTTCTATCTGTGCCCATGTCGCGCTTAATAGAGCTAATGGTATGATCTGGATTTGTAACTGCCTGCCGTTTTGCCACTTGCCCTACCAAACGCTCTCCCGTATTGGAAAAAGCCACCACCGAGGGAGTGGTTCTTGCACCTTCTGCATTGGGAATTACAACAGCCTCGCCGCCTTCCATTACCGCAACACAGGAATTTGTCGTACCTAAGTCAATTCCTATTACTTTACCCATTTATGTTTGCCTCCTAAAATAATAAATAATTTTTTATATCATTGTGATGGAATAATACCCATCATTTGTTTACCTTAACCATTGCATGTCTCAATATTCTATCTTTCAGCTTGTACCCATTTTGCATTGTTTCTACAATATCATTGGAATCAAATCCATCTTCCTCCACCTGCATCACCGCATTATGAAACTCCGGATCAAATTGCCCTTCCGTGTCAATCTTTTCTACGCCAAATTCCTTTAGCACGCCCAACAGCTGCTTCATAATCATTTGCATGCCTTCTACAAAAGCTTTATCCACACATTCCGCTGCCAAAGCCCTCTCAAAGTTATCCAGCACAGGCAAAATTTCCAGAACTGTGTCTGCCATGCCATTTTTGTAAGAACAAGCCGAGAGGTCTGCATTGCGCTTTTTATAATTTTCAAAATCCGCACGTTCTCGTATCAGTGCATTCTTGTAATCTTCTTTTTCTTCTTCCAGCTTAATCAGCGCCTCATTTACTAAGGCTGCATCCATTTGTTTTGGCTGCTCTTCAGGTAGCTCCGGCTCATTTATCGCCTCCGCATTCTCCTCACCTGTCAAACTATTCACATCATCTGTTGAAATAGTAGTTTCCTTCACCACTTTTTCTTGTTTCTTTTCCACGTTCTTTTTTGCCAAGATCATTCACCCTGCTTTCGTAATTCTACTCTATAGTTTCAATTGTCCATATCCAAAAAACAGGACAATATTTCGTTGATACTTAGGCCTACATAGCTTAGCACCGCCAGCACCCTTGCATAGTCCATACGCGTTGGTCCCAGCACACCAAACGACCCAATGTTTTTGCCACCTACTTTATAGGTAGCCGTTACCACACTCATATCGTTCAAATCTGCGTTTCCATTTTCGCTTCCTATTTTAAGTGAAAATTCAAAATCCGCAGCAGTATCCAGCAAAGAATTCAGTCTGTCTTTTGTATCTAGCAGTTCTAGAAAATGTTGTGCCTTCTCAATATTTTTATACTCGGGGTACTTAAATATATTTTGCGCACCATCCAAAATCATTTCCCGTTTAGACCTATTTCTATCAATGGCCTCAAATACCTCGCCCAAAACCATCCGCTGCTCATGTAACGCATTTTTGGATATGTCCTCTATTCGTTCCACAGCCTCTTCCAGTGTTTTATCATTTGTCGCATTTGTTAGTATGTTAGACAGTCCATCCATATGCGAGGAATCCAGCATAGCAGGAACCGAGATCACATAGTCATTCACCAGCCCATTGTCGGTTACCACAATCAACATGGCCTTATTATCGGTTATTTTCACCAACTGTATACGCCGTATGGTTGCCGTATCCATCTGCGGCCCGGAAACCAATGCAATATGATTTGTCGTTTCCGAAATAACCCTCGCCGCAGTGTCCAGTATTTGAGATATTTCGCTCACCCGCTTATCAAAATAGGTTTTTATAAACTGTGTTTCTTCATTAGAAAGCACACCTATATGAATCAGTCTGTCCACATACAGCCTGTATGCCGTATCGCTGGGTGTTCTGCCTGCAGAAGTATGCGGCTTGTCCAAAAAGCCCATATCCTCCAGGTCTGCCATTTCGTTTCGAATCGTTGCCGAACTATATCTCAAATCAGGTTTTTTAGAAAGAGTGCGAGAACCAACTGGTATTCCAGTATCTATGTAATCATCTATAATCGCTTTTAATATTTTTAATTTTCTCTCCGATAGTTCCATGCTGCACCAATTTTCTCTTGCCCTTACTTCTAATTCCAATTAGGTCAGTCTCTTCAACAGCTTGTTAGCACTCACTCTTGCCGAGTGCTAATCTATGTGTATACGATACCACTGCCATGCCATAATGTCAATATTTATTCATGAATTGTTAATAGATAAAACGAATAAGCCAGCCAATTGATTTTGCAGCGCAAAGCCTTTGGCCGTGGGCATCAGCTTGCCCCTCTCCACTTTGGCCAATCCATACTTTTGTGCCTTTTCCAAAGCATCGGCATATATTTTTTCAAAGTTTTCTTGAAACAAGGATTTGTACTCTGCAAAGTCTATACCCTGCTTCAAACGCAGCTTCAGCATTATATATTCAAAACGAAAACTTTTCTCATCAATAAACTGAGAACTAGCATATTGCAAGGTACCCCTTTGCATCAATTCTATATACTTTTGCAAATGAGCGGTATTGGCAAAGCGCAAACGTTGCACACAAGAATGCGCTGCCACGCCTAGGCCAAGATAGTGTTCCATATTCCAATATTTTAGGTTGTGTCTGCATTCGTACCCACCTCGTGCAAAGTTGGATACTTCATAGTTTACATATCCTTTTTCAGAAAGTAACTTTTGCGCAGCTTCATACATGTCGGAATCCACATCCTCATCCACCTGTTGTATTTTGCCTGCCTCCAGCATTCTTCCCAATGGTGTGCTTGGCTCTATGGATAGCGCATATGCCGAAATATGCTTCGGTTTTTTGTAAAGCACATGGTACAGAGTCTCTTGCCAGTCCTCCATTGTTTGCGTGGGAATGGCATAAATAATATCAATATTCATATTGTCAAAACCCGCAGCAATTGCCATATCATAGGCAACATCAAACTGCTGCAATGTGTGCTGCCTTCCCAGCAGCTCCAGCAAATGCGGCTGCATTGCCTGCAAGCCAATGCTAATGCGGTTAATCCCACACGCTTTATACGCAGCCAGTTTTTCAGGCGTTACTGTACCGGGGTTTGTTTCAATTGTAATCTCTGCATCTTTCGTAATTGGAAAATATGCTTTCAGGGCATTCATCAGCTTTGTTATTTGCGCCGCCTCCCATATCCCCGGGGTACCACCTCCAATAAATACACTATCCACATCGTCTTTATACAGTTTTGCAGAAAGCTCCATTTCCTTTTCCAAAGCAAGCAAATAGGCATCTGCAAGCACCGTTCCCTCTACAGATACAAAATCGCAGTAGCTGCATTTCTTGATACAAAACGGTATGTGTATGTAAATACCCAACATATGGTTAACCTCATCCTAATTTCCAATACCAGCTTTTTTATGGCTTACTTAGAGAAAGAGATACCGCGCAAAGCCGTATCTCCTTTAGAAATCTGCATTAATTTGTTTTTAGCACCGTCATAAAAGCTTCGGAAGGCACTTCCACACTGCCCACCTGACGCATCCGTTTTTTGCCTTCTTTCTGCTTTTCCAGCAGTTTTTTCTTTCGGCTAATATCACCGCCATAGCACTTCGCCAGCACATCCTTACGCATGGCCTTCACTGTTTCCCGAGCAATTACCTTTCCACCTATGGCAGCCTGTATGGGTATTTCAAACATCTGACGAGGAATTACTTCTTTCAGTTTTTCTGCAATTGCTCTGCCACGGGGATAGGCTCTTTCTTCATGTACAATCAAGGAAAGCGCATCGCATATATCGCCATTTAGCAAAATATCCAGTTTCACCAATTTACTCTTTTTAAAGCCTTTCACTTCATAGTCCATAGAGGCATAGCCACGTGTTTTGGATTTCAAAAAATCAAAGAAGTCATAAATGATTTCATTTAGCGGCACCTCATAGCGCAGCACCACACGGGTCTTTTCTATATACTCCATGTCCTTAAAAACGCCACGCTTATCTTGGCACAGTTCCATCACCGCACCCACATATTCATCCGGTGTCATCACACTCAGTTCAGCCACCGGTTCCTCCATAAACTCTATGGTTGCGGGGTCGGGCAAGTTCGTGGGATTTTCTATTTCCAGCACTTCACCGCTTGTTAGGTGCACTTTATAGGCGACACTTGGTGCAGTTGTCACCAGATCCAGGTCAAACTCTCGCTCCAGCCGTTCCTGAATAATTTCCATATGCAACAATCCCAAAAAACCACAACGGAAGCCAAATCCCAAGGCTACCGAAACCTCCGGTTCAAAGATCAACGATGCGTCATTCAATTGTAATTTATCTAGGGCATCCCGCAAATCATCATATTTTGCACCATCCGCTGGGTAAATACCACAATAAACCATAGGTGTTATTTTTTTATAGCCGGGCAATGCCTCGGGCGTTGGATTGTCCGCTTCGGTAACAGTATCGCCCACGCGCGTATCCGCAACATTTTTTATACTGGCAGTGATATAGCCCACTTCCCCAGCTCTCAATTCTTTTGCAGGCAAAAGTTCTGGCGCAAATATACCGACCTCCACAGCATCAAACACTTTGCCTGTGGACATAAATTTTACATCCATATTCGCACGCACAGAGCCCTCAAATACACGCACATAGCTAATGGCACCCTTGTAGTTATCGTAAAAAGAGTCAAACACCAGTGCTTTCAATGGTGCATCTGGGTCTCCCTTCGGCGGAGGCAACTTTTCTACAATGGCATCCAGTACAGCCTCTATCCCAAGCCCTTGCTTTGCGCTAATCAGCGGTGCATCCTGCGCCTCCAGCCCTAAAACATCCTCTATCTCTGCTTTTATCTCTTCTGGGCGAGCGCTGGGCAAGTCTATCTTATTAATCACCGGAATAATTTCCAAATCATTGTCCATTGCCAAATAAACATTTGCCAGTGTTTGCGCCTCTATGCCCTGTGTGGCATCCACCACCAGCACGGCACCTTCACAGGCTGCCAAAGAGCGCGAAACCTCGTATGTAAAATCCACATGTCCCGGCGTATCAATTAGATTTAGCTCATATTCCTCGCCATCTTTTTGGTATACCATTCGCACAGCCTGAGATTTTATCGTAATTCCCCGCTCACGTTCCAAGTCCATTGTATCCAGCAGTTGCTCCGTTAGGTCTCGCTGCGCCACAGTGCCCGTGCTTTCTATCAAGCGGTCAGCCAATGTGGATTTTCCATGGTCTATATGTGCTATAATGCAAAAATTTCTTATATTTTTTCTATAATCTTTACTCAAATTAGTCGCCTTCCCAATTATCAAAATTAACTCATTCTTTATCATACGAGAATACTGTATAAAAATCAACAAATATCGAATCTTGCCCTTACTTATACTTCAAAAATAACATGTCATTTTTGTGCCGCATTTTATGCGGTGATAGAAAGACCGTTTTGGCTTTTTCTATCAGTGTTTCGTATTACTATGCTTTAAACAAATTATTTATGTTATAATACAATATATGTTAATATTGTATTAATTTAAATTCATACTAAAGGAGTGCGCTTTGATGGTGGATTATAAAACACGGTATCATGAATGGAAAATTGCGCTAGAGGGAACAGATTTCAAGGCCGAATTGCAACAAATTGGAATGGATGAAACTCTCTGTTCGGAAAGTTTTTATCAAGATATGGAATTTGGAACAGCCGGTATGCGCGGTATCCTAGGTTTGGGAACCAACCGCATGAATGTGTTCACAGTTCGTCGCGCTACACAAGCTCTTGCCAATCACCTAAACAGCAAAGGGATGGCGCAGCGCGGTGTAGCCATAGCATACGACACCCGCAGAAACAGCGACCTTTTCGCAAAAGAGACGGCTGGCGTTCTGCTTGCAAATGGTGTAAAAGTATATTTGTATAGCACGCCGCACAGTGTACCCCAGCTTTCCTTTACCATATTGCAACTAGGTTGTGCCGCAGGCGTGGTAATTACTGCCAGCCACAACCCGCCTGAATATAATGGCTACAAGGTATATGGCGAGGATGGTGGGCAGCTTTCCGTTGCAGATTCTACTGAAATTACCACAAACATTGCCTCAATCAACAACATGTTTGAAATAACCGCAGCCCCACTTCAAGGTTCTCCTTTATTAGAGTATGTTGGTGAAGAATTGGACACTATCTATTACAGCAAAGTAGAGGCACTTGTTACCAATAAAGATGCCATTCGCCAGCAAGCAGAAAAGTTAAATATCGTTTATACCCCTTTATATGGCACTGGGCTTGTACCCATTCGTCAGGTTCTCACCAACATAGGCATCCGCAAGCTGCACATTGTACCAGAACAAGAACACCCCAATCCGGATTTTCCCACTGTCAGCGCACCCAATCCAGAAAACCGCGAATGCTTTGATCTGGCAATCACTCTTGCAAATACTGTGGGTGCCGATTTGATACTGGCAACAGACCCCGATTGTGACCGCCTTGGGTTGGCTGTACGTGATAAGAACGGATCTTTTATCATTCTCACTGGCAACGAAATTGGTTGTTTGCTAATGGAATACCAGTTATCACAACAACAATCCCAATTAAAGGGAGATGAATTTGTAGTAAAGTCTATTGTAACCACAGATATGACAGATGTAATTACCCAGCACTATGGTGTGGAGCTGCGCAGCGTCTATACGGGTTTTAAATTCATTGCAGAGCAAATCAAAATTTCGGAACAAACCAAAAAAGGCAGTTTTTTATTCGGCTATGAGGAAAGCTACGGCTATCTTTTTGGCTCTTTTGTACGTGATAAAGATGCGGTGCAGGCTGCCATGAAGGTTACAGAGGCTGCATGCTACTATGCAGAGCAGGGTAAAACTTTATATGATGCACTGATAGACCTTTACAACAAGTACAGCTGGTATGGGGAGGAAGTGGTTTCCAACACCCTGCAAGGTCAGGCAGGCATTGCAAAAATTAAAAATGCTGTAGAGTTATTGCGTAAGAATACGCCACATGCAGTGGGCAATTTCAAAGTAACCGCTGTGCGCGATTATCTAAAACAAACGCGCACAACTTTGGCAAATGGAACTGTAGAGAACATCCCTATGGACAGTATGAACGTGCTTTATTTCGAGCTGGATGGCGGCCGAATGATTGTACGCCCTTCCGGTACAGAACCCAAGCTAAAAACATATCTTTCTGTATATGCTGCAAACGAAGCAGCTTCCAATACACAGCTTCAAAAGCTTAAAGAAGCTGCCACTACATTGATTGGAGACCTTTTGGAAGGCTGATATCGAATAAAGAAGTTATATCTTTGTATACTACATACTACATTGGCGTATCTTGCCATTACAAACGTGCTTCGCACCATAAAAACACCTGTGTTTTTAAACGGAATTGGTATGAATCCAACAAATCATAAAAAACTGCGGATCGAAATTTCGCAGTTTTTTACTTCTCTACCCCAACCATTGACATTGAGCCAATATACAAAAAAGCAGACCTATGTAAAGCCACACAAGCCTGCCAAAACTTATATTTTAAACATTGCAAAAAGAACTATATCTTTTCGCCATCTCAACATCAATAGTCTGTACGGTTTCTCCGCGGCTTCTTCTTCAGGAATGAAGGCACTTCCAAATCTTCATCACCAAACATATCCAGTTTTTCAGCTTCTCTCATGCTGGCCAAGTCGGGAGATGGTGTTACGCTGGCAACAGGATTTTGCCGTAATGGCTCTATCGGCGTCACTTCTGGCTCACCCATCGCCACACCATCCGTAAACTCAATGCGTTCTTCCAGCTTTTTCTTCGGCCTGGTTTCAATAATCGTCATTTCATCTTCATCTGTTGGCGCATCAAATCCTGTTGCAATCACAGTAATGCGCACTTCATCTTCCAATGTAGGGTCGATGCACACGCCAAAGAATACATCCGCATTCGGGTCTGCGCCCTCCTGAATGATTTTTGCCGCTTCCTGTATCTCATACATACCTATGCTGGAATCGCCTGTTACATTAAATATAATACCGCGAGCACCCTCAATTGTGGTATCCAACAGCGGGCTATTTATGGCTTGCTTAGCCGCTTCTACAGATTTATTTTCACCATAGCCAATGCCAATGCCCATATGCGCTTCACCACGTAATGTCATCACTTTTTTCACATCAGCAAAGTCCAAGTTAATCAATGCAGGTTTTCCAATTAGGTCAATAATACCCTGTATGCCCTGCCGCAGAACATCATCGGCAACTTTAAACGCATCCACCAAAGGCGTATCTTTGCCTACAGTTGTAAGCAACTTATCATTTGGAATTGTAACTATGGAATCAACCACGCTTTTCAATTCCTCAAATCCACGTTCTGCCGCTTTTGCACGCGGCTGACCCTCAAACCAAAATGGCTTCGTTACAAAACCAATGGTAAGAATATCGCTTTCTTGAGCAATCTCGGCAACCACAGGCGCTGCGCCCGTTCCCGTGCCACCACCCAAGCCGCAGGAAACAAAAACCATATCCGAGCCCTTCACAGCGCTCTCCAGTTCTTCCCTACTTTCCTCCGCCGCTCTGCGTCCCGTGCTGGGGTCTGCACCCGAGCCCAATCCCTTGGTTAGTTTTTCACCAATTTGTATCTTTTGATCGGCTTTGGAAAGAAACAATGCCTGTTTGTCTGTGTTCACAGCTATCAGTTCGGCACCTTTCACCCCAAATTCTATCATGCGGTTTACAGCATTGTTGCCTGCTCCCCCCACTCCAAACACACGTATTTTTGCAAAGTTTTCACTGCTATTATCAAATTCAAGAGACATTTGTCATCCTCCTTAAAAATTAGGATCTCCCTTTGTATTCAACCCAGTGGGTAAAATATCTTCCCGTTTGTTTGGCCAAGGTCTAAAACTTGCTGCCGCCTCTTTTTCCAAACATACTTTTCTTCTGTGGCTGTGGTCTAATTTGGAACACTTTATCATATGCAAACTGCAACATGGAATATGCCGCATGTAAGTCCGGTGTTTGCAATTTCACACTATTCACCTTTATAGGTATAGGTGTTCTGCCCGATATTGCCCTATAAAAGCTGGAATCCCCTCTCATAAAAGAAATTCCGCCGCCAGTTATATAAATATCAAACTTTTTGTTCAAGGCATACTCTGCCTTTGCAAATAGCTTTTGTATATACAAAATAAGATGCTCCACCCTTGCGTCAATAATTTGCTTCACCAAATCGTACGGATATTTTTTCAGTTTTCCCTCCGGATCTTTTGCATACATGTACGATATATTGTTGTTTTCTTCCAATCCAAAGGAATACCTTCGCTTCAACTGCTCTGCCGTTTCCTCTTCCAGCTTCATTACATAGCAAATATCCGAGGTAATGCTGCCGCCACCCATTTGGATGGTATGGAAGTACAAAATAGCATCACCATAAATCAAAGAGACATTTGTAGAATAATACCCTATATCCACCAGAACGGCCAAAGAATCTCGTTTGTCCTGAGGCACTAGGTACAGCGCCGCCGCCAGTGGCTCTGGTATAAAATTATCCACACGTATTCCCAAATGATGGAATAGCTCTATCACGTCATTTAGAAAAAAGCGGTTCGCCAATGTGAAGGACATACATCCCCTCAGCTTTTTTGTGGGAACCCCTACCGGGTCAAGATACACATTCCCATCATCCAAGTAAAACCATGCCGGCCACTCGCACACCAGCGTTAGGTCATCGGCCATTTCAAACTTTCTGGCCTTACTTGCCAGCACTTCTACATCTCTGTCTGTTACTCTTCCCTTTATAGGCAACTGTGCCGTTTTACTGATAATCTTTATAAAGGCACCAGGTATACCCACCTCTACATTTCTTATCCTAAAACCAATCTGCCTTTCCACAGATTCCAAAACCTGCTCTAAAGCATAGAAAACTTCATCGCTATCTACCCAGTTCGACTTTCTAATTCCCGAATAAGCAATTTGTGTAGACCCCAAAACTTCCAGCCCCATGCGCGGCTTTCTTTCGGCAACGGTGCAGGATATCTTGGATGTACCAAATTCTATAATCGCCTTGCAGTCCCTCATTAAATCTATAACCCCAAATTATTATATAGGCAGACAAGCTTATTACGTATCATTTGCTTCAAATGTTTGTCCCAACGGCATATCCCACTATGGAACAGCCTATATCACTTTATTGTCGACATATTTATCTACAATTGCGATAAAAAGTCATTTCTATGCCCTAAGTATATTTATATACTGCATTCATGATAGCACACAACACTCGAAAAAAAAATACTTTTATACTTATTTCCGTTTAAAATGCAATATTTAAACTGCATTCTGTTACATTTCTATCACCAATTGATCCAAATATCCCAAAAAACTAATCCATTGGTGCCGCACTCTCCTCACCTGCTGTTTCGTCCTGCGAAACATTCGAATCAGACGAATCACTATTTTCCGGCATTGTCACGCCATCTCCATCCGCCGCCTGATCTTGCTGCACAGAATTACTTTGTGGTGTTTGTTCATCTTCGCCCAACCTGTATGTTCCCGATGTACCTGTGGTCACATCCAGCACGCCAGTTTTACGCCCATCTTTTGTCAGCTGCGCTAGGCCTTTGTCTATCCATTTTATTTTATCAGCTATTTTATCAGCCTGCCCAAACTTAATGGAAAGGCCACTTAAGGCTGTCATCCTTATATTGTTCACATCCGAAAGATCTATTGTAACAATGGTATCGGCCGCCGTTCTGTTCTCCAAGGCCGTCAATATTTCTCCCATCACCGTTATCTTAAATGTATCTTCTGTATTTATTTGCCGCCCCAGCGCAGCGCCCGTTATAGAAAACCCCTCTACTACAGGGTACAATCTTTCTTCCGGCAGTACCGTCATCATTTCAAGTATATTTGCGTCTTTATCTGTCAGCAAATAATTCTGCGCGTAGGAAACGTAAGCTTTAGGTTGTCTTTCTTTCACTTCTATTCGAACCGTTTGCGGCAGCTTTTTTGTAACCGCTACTACTTCTAAATACGGCTCCGCTTCCTCTATGTTCGCTTTTATCTTTTCTTCATCCAAAGAAAGCATATGTGTATCTGGGTCTATCTTTGCCAGCCCTTTTATATAAACAGCAGTAAACTTGCCGTTACCAAACACTTCCACATCTTCTACTTTAAAAAATACATATCCAAAATAACCCAGCCCCGCTATTAGCAGCACAAGCAGTACAACACTCAAAACTATTTTAGGTGTTTTACTCTTTTTCCTCATACTTCTTGTGCCTCCTCTTCCACCGTTTTTGCTGTATTTACAGAAATTCGCCGCGCCTGCTTAGATATATTTAATAATATGCCAATCATACACATAAATATCATAAGTGACCAGTTGCCATAACTAATGAAAGGAAGCGGCACGCCCGTAGCAGGAATAGATGCTGTTACCACACCAATATTCAATATTACCTGCACACCTATCATAGTAGTAATTCCTGTCGCCAGCATAGTACCAAATAAATCCGGTGCTGTCGCCGCAATTTTTATGCCGCGATACACCAAAAATGCAAATAGAAGAATGAGTACCACCGCACCAATAAAACCCAGCTCCTCTGTTGTAATAGAGAATATAAAGTCAGATTCTCCGTAGGGCAACCACAAGTATTTTTGTCTGCCATTGCCTAGCCCCTGGCCAAAAACGCCACCCGCACCAATGCCATACAAGGATTGTATAATCTGCCAGCCATCACCTGTTGGATTGGCAAAGGGGTCTGCAAAGGTATTTAATCTTGCCACACGATAGCTTTCTGTCATCATTAACACGAATCCAACCAAGCCGCCAGCACCACCCAACACTGCCAAATGCCACCACTTTGCTCCGCCTACAAATATCATTACAAATACCAATACACACATCAAAATAATTGCAGAATAGTTCGGTTGCAGGAAAAGCAATCCGCAAATCACCAACAGCACTACTAGGTTCGGCATAATGCCATAGCGAAATGTGTCCATTCGATTGCGATTCACATAAATGGTTGCCGCCGTAAAAATAATCATCGAAAACTTTGCAATCTCTGCAGGTTGTATGCTAGGCATGCCGGGAAAGCGAATCCACCGGGAGGAACCGTTCATATTTACGCCTAGCCCTGGTATAAATACCAGTACCAGCATAATAATAGCAAACAGCAAAAAGAAATATTTCATTTTTATCAGGCGTTTATAATCAAAAAATGCAAAGAAAACCATCCCTACCAAACCAATAGCAGCGCCTAACAATTGTTTTTTGAATAGTGCCAAGCCATCGTATTCATATGTTTTGGACGACTGCGCCATATAGTAGCTGGAGCTGAAAATCATCAGCAATCCAAACACCACCAGCAGCAGCGTCACTATTAATAGCGAGTAATCAATTACACCTTTTTTCATTCGTACCTTAGTCCTCTTCCCTCAGTTCATAATTCATTACAGTTCGTTCACTATGCGCTTAAATTCTTCTCCGCGCTGCTCAAAATCCCGGAACATATCCCAACTGGCGCAAGCAGGTGAAAGCAACACTGTTTCGCCTTCCTGCGCTATGCTATACGCTTTCAGAATGGCATCTTCAAAGCCAGAAGCCTTAATATAGTTCTCATACCCTGCCTGTTGTGCTGCCTGCACAATTTTTGCAGATGTTGCACCCAGCACTATAACGGCTTTTATATTTGGTGTAAAGGCTGAAAACAACTGTGCAAAGTCACCGTGCTTGTCGTAGCCCCCCAGTATCATCACCGTTGGTGCATCCATTGCCAGCATCGCTTTTATTGTGGCATCAGGGTTTGTCCCTTTGGAGTCATTTATAAACTTAATACCATTTATCTTTCTAACAAATTCCAGCCGATGCTCCACCCCCGGAAAGCTGCGCAATGTTTGCGCCACCACTTCCGCACCAATTCCATACAAACAGGCCAGTGCTGTTGCCGCCAAGGCATTCTCCACATTATGTTTACCGGGTATTTGCAGTTCATTCACAGGCAGAACAAACGTTTTTTTGCCATTGTCTACAAACACTATGTTTCCATCCATCACGCAAGCACCATCCTGCACTTCTCTGTTCGCGCTAAACCATACTACTCGCGCATTTATCTGTTTTGCCAAATCCCGCACAATGTCATCTTCATAGTTCAGCACACAATAGTCTTCTGCTGTTTGGTTTTTAAATATTTTTGCTTTCGCTGCAATATAATGTTCCATCTTGCCATATCTGTCCAAATGGTCTTCTGTAATGTTCAGTATTGCGCTGCCCTTTGGTCGGTAATCTTTTATCGTGTCCAGCTGTAGGGCAGCTGTCTCCGCCACCACCACATCGCCAGGTCTTGTGTTTAATGCTTCCTGTGTAATGGGGATGCCAATGTTGCCCAATACATAAGTGTTAATACCTGCATTTTTAAAAATTTCTCCTGTCAGTGATGTTGTAGTGGTTTTACCGTTTGTGCCTGTAATGGCAATAAAGTCTGCTTTGGATGCAGAGTATCCCAGTTCAATTTCCGCAATCACACTTTTTCCCAGATCATATGCTTTTTTTATAAAAGGCAATCCCAGCGGTACGCCAGGGCTCAACACCAAAGCATCCATTTGCTCTATGATATCCATAGGGTCTTTTCCCAACATATCCACAAACTTCATTCCTTGTAGTTGCTGCTGTACAACTTGCGGCAACTGATCAATCAGCATTATATCATATATAGTTACGTTTGCTCCCAGTTGATACAACAAGGCGGCAGAAGCAGCCCCACTTTTTGCCATACCCACTACCAGAACATTTTTTCCGCTATAATCCATTGTCAGTTCCCCCGCGTATCCATTTCAAAACACATCTCTTTTATATCCCCACGCTGAATACAGACATCGCACTCAGTACCACCGTTATCAAAACATACCCTAAAACAACCTGCGTTTCTTTAAAACCACTCAGCTCAAAATGATGATGCAATGGCGCCATTTTAAACACACGCTTGCCCCGTAATTTAAATGAACCCACCTGAATGATGACAGATACCGCCGACATCACAAACATAAAGCCCATAATGGGTAAAAGCAATTGCAGCTGCAACGAACTCGCAATTACAGTGATTGCAGAACCCAGCGCAAAAGAACCCGTATCCCCCATAAACACCTTTGCCGGATGTTTATTAAAGCACAAAAAGGCAATAGAAGAACCTATCAGCGCACAGGTAAACACCGCCACATTTGTCAAATCCGTATTTGATCTTACCCCCATTTGCGTTCCTGTTACCATCAGCACTATAATGGCTAAAAATGCGGCTGCATTTGTTATGGTAAGTGAGGTTGCCAGGCCATCCAATCCATCGGTAAGGTTCACACTGTTCACCATTGCTATAAAAACAAACATAGTAAATGGTATTTGTGCCGCACCCAAATTCCATGCCGATTTGGCAAAAGGCACTGTTTCAGATGTATTTCCCATCACAAAAAAAGAAAAGCACGCCACCAATGCCGCAATTGCAAGTTGCACCACAATCTTTTGCCACGCCCGCAGACCCAAAGAACGCTTTTGAAACATCTTCACCGCATCGTCCCAAAAGCCTACCCCAGTGTATAAAAGCATAGTTACCAATAAAAACAAAACGGTCAATCCCGCAAAAATATTGTTATAAACAGAAAAACACAAAACCGTGATCAATATCCCCATCACAATCATAATACCACCCATTGTGGGGGTACCTTCTTTTACCAGATGGGTCTGTGGGCCATCCTCCCGCACATGCTGCCCAGCCTTTTTATTCCTCAGCCATGGTATCATCAGTTTCGAAGCAACAAAAGTCACTATAAACGCACCCGCCAAAGCCAACACCAAACGCACCCAGAAGCTCATTGCATTCCCTCCTGGTTCCGCCTTTTTATGCCCAGTTCATCAAACAACTCTGCTACCACCTGTTTTTCATCAAAGCTATGTTTCACGCCCTTTATTTCCTGATAATCCTCATGCCCTTTACCCGCCAGCAGTATAATATCTCGCTTTTGCGCATGTTCCATGGCATATTTAATCGCAGCTCTGCGGTTTTCTATACATATATATGCTGCGCCTTTGTCTTTCAAGCCATTCTCTATCTGCTCAATAATCAGCTTTGGCTCTTCGAAGCGGGGATTATCCGAGGTAATAATTACAAAATCCGAAAGCCGTGCTGCAATTTCTCCCATTTGCGGACGTTTTCCTGCATCTCTATTTCCGCCACAGCCAAACACGCTAATCACCCTTGCTGGCGCAAACTCCCGAATCGCCTCCAAGGTGTTTTCCAACCCATCCGGCGTATGCGCATAGTCCAAAATAATCGTATAGCCTTGTCCTCGTGTATCCAAAAGTTCAAATCTACCGGCTACAGATTTCATTTCGCGCAACCCTTGCTCTATAAAATAAGTTTCAAGGTTCAGAGCATAGGCTGCCAGCGCTGCCCCAAGACTATTATATACTGTAAATGTACCTGGAATATTTAATTTAATGTGAACAGGCTTATTCCCCAGCTCTACATCATATTCCACACCATGCTCCGACAGCCTTACGTTTTTCGCAGTATATTGTGTGGGTTGCTTCACTGCAAACCGCATCACTTCATTGCTAGCAGCAGCAATCATATTTGCGGCAGAATCGTCATCTTCATTAATTACAGAAATTCTGCAATGCTCAAACATTAGGCTTTTGGCATTCACATACTCTATCCAAGACTTATGAAAGTCCAAATGATCTTGTGTTAAATTGGTAAAAACACCTACGTCAAATTCTATTCCGTACACTCGTTTTAAGGTAAGTGAATGCGAGGAAACTTCCATCACTGCCATGTCGCAGCCCTTATCCACCATTTCCTTTAGCAATTTCTGCAAATCAATTGATTCGGGTGTTGTATGCTCAGTATGTATTGCCTCGTCACCAATCATGTTCACAATTGTGCCAATTAGCCCAACTTTTTTACCCGCTTTTTCCGCAATTTGCTTTATCATATATGTGGTGGTTGTTTTCCCATTTGTTCCGGTAATACCTACCATTTTCATTTTACGTGCCGGGTAACCAAAAAACTTGGCTGCAACCAAGGCCATAACTGCCCTGCCATCCTCCACTTTTATCTGAACAACAGAAAGCCCCTCTTGGTATTCAGTCACCACCACCGCAACAGCGCCCGCTTCAACAGCTTGCCTTGCATAGGCATGTCCATCTGTATGGTATCCTGTAATGCAAAAAAACAGATCCCCTTTGTTCACCATTCTGGAATCATATTTTATATCTTTTATTCGTATAGAACCATCGCCATATGTCTCGTGTTTTATATCGCGAAAAAGCTCTGAAATTGTCATTCGTATACCTCCATTGGTAGCATCGGCATATTATACCACAAAATGTGGTGCGCGGGAAATATGTAGCTCCGTTTTCACTAGGCTGCAAGTTCCAGCCTAAACGTCACCGTTACCGCGGCACCCTTCTGCACCGCAATCCCAGGCATGGGGTATTGCTTTTTAGCAACACCTGTGCCCTGTGCATAAAACTTCAGTCCCGAGGAAATTGCCAGATCTCTTGCTTCCGCCAATGTCATTCCATTAAAATCGGGCACTTTTATACTTGCCACATCACTTCCGGGATTCCCAGATTCTGTCGGGCTTGATGCTTCACTTCTCTTATAGTCCATAGACAATTTCACCACAGTGCCTGCCTCCACCTTTTCTCCGGAAGCAGGTTCTTGCGACACCACCGTTCCACTACCATCATCTTCATATGCAAGGCCTAGGTCATTCAGTGCAGCAATGGCCGCCTCATGACCCATATCCACAACATTGGGCACTTCTACCATGGCATCTTCGCCCTCACCAGCAGGGTTTTTAGAATCCTCTTGTGTGCTCGCTGCCTTATCCGGTTCTACAAAATAGAACTTCAAGGTTTCTTCTAATATGGATTTACCATACGAAATTGCTTTGCTCTCACTATCCGCGCCCTTTTCCACACCATCCAACTGCAGCAATACCAAGTATTGCGGGTTGTTTGCAGGCGCAAAGCCCACATAGGTAGTTGTTTCCATACCTTCCACCAAGGCGCCTTTTTCGTCGTATTTATTGGATACGCCATACAAGCTGCCACTGGTATAATCTTTTAGTTGAGATTCTTGCTTCTCCAGCCCTTTTTCTTTCAGTATCTCTACTAACCGATCCGAAGTTTCTTCACTTATGCTTTGTCCCTTTGTTTGCACGCCATAATTCTCTGTAACAGTTCCTTCTTCATCGCTCAGCCCCGTTACCAATCTTGGCACATACAAGTTTCCGCCATTTACCATAGATGCCGTTGCATTTGCCAATTGCAGCAAGGACACTTTCAGGTTTTCACCAATCGACATTTTGGCAATATCGGAATCGGAAGCATATTTGATAGCCATCAAATCTCCTTTAGAATCTGCCGAAAAATCTATTCCAGTTTTTTCTCCAAAGCCAAACCTACTTAAGTAGTGGTAGTAAGGCAGCATGCCTACATCCTCTGCCATCTTGCTTGCCGCCACACTGCAACCATTCAGCACCGCTTGATCAAAACTTTGCGTACCATGCACACCACTGCACATAATTTCTTCGCCATCCACTGTAGCCGCACCAGTACACTCGTATTGTTCTTGTTTCACGCTAGCATCCATAGCTGCTGCCGCAGCAAATACAGAAAAAATATTTCCCGGCTCCCATGGTGTTGCTGTTACCTTATTCGTGGAAAGTGAAGTAAGCAGTTCTCCGTCCGTACGAGGTGGTTCATTCAAGTCAAATTCCGGCAAATTTCCCATTGCCAAAATTTCTCCTGTGTCCACGGCCATCACCAATCCCTGCACACTATCCGCATTTGTTTCCTCCAATGCCTTCATGGAATACGTTTCCATAAAGCTTTGAATCACTTCGTCTATCGTCAAAATTACATTTTGCCCATTCACTGGCGCAATATACATTTCACGCCCATTGGGTATGTCATTGTTATGCGTATCTGTTTCGGCTACCATCAGTCCTTGTCGGCCTTCCAGCACGTTGTTGTAGCGTTTTTCTATACCGGTTTGCCCTACACCATCTAAATCGGTATAACCCACCACTTGCGAAGCCAATTCTTTGTTTGGGTAATATCTCTTTACATCCGATACCAGCTTAACCCCTTTCAAATCAAGAGATTTTATTTCTTCAGATTTTTCATGTGAAATTTGTCTTTTCACCCAAACTTCACCAATCTTTTTTTCTGTGCCGTCATCTCCTATTTTAGTTTTTGTGGAGGCTTTTTGGAGTATTTCATTGTAGTCCAGTTCCAAAATACTAGAAAGCGCATTTGCAACTTGTATGGGTTCCTTCACCTGTTCTGGAATAATCACCACTGTATCAGATGCCGCACTTTGTGCTAACACATTCAAATTTCTATCGAAAATACTGCCACGCTTTGGTTGTACTTTGGAGTTGGATATCCATTGCATTTCTGCTTCAGATTGTAGCCACGATCCTTTTACAATATTCCAGTACCCTACGCGAAATACCAGTAGCCCCATCAAGGAAACTAAAATCACCAATATTACAAAAAGTCTCTTTCTACTTACTAGTACATTAACAGCCAAGCTTATGCCCCTTTCGTCAGACCCAGCCAACTGCTCATGGCTTCTGCAGTGTTAGCAAAAAATTCCGTTAGTCCGCTTGTAGCATTTCCCAAAACATCGCCCTTCTGCACTGTCGATGCATCTTCCTCTGTAATCTCGTTTCCATCGGCATCTTTCACAATTCCCGCCGTAACACTTATTACTTCATTTTCTGCTGGCAAATAAATAATTTGATTGTCTTTGGGATGGCTCATCCCCAGCTCTTGTGCCCGTATCTGAATGCTATTCAAATCCTCTTTAGAGGCAATTTCCATTTCGTATTTTTCCAAATCTTTTTGCAGTGTCTCTATTTCCTTACGTGTTTGTTCATTTTTGTAAATCACTTCACTCTGCTGGGCATACATATTCAATACGCCTGCCAACATTACAAATACCAATGCTATTGTCAGTATTGTAGAAAAAACTCCTTTTTTCTTTTGCACGGGGTATTCCACAGCCACTTTTCTTTCATGGGCTGCTGCCGCCGCACCGCTTGCATGCATATCAAAACCCGGAATTGCTGGCCTTGCATCGTGTTTTATCGCAATGCTCCCTCCTAAGTTTATGCTATAGGCATTATTGCTATATCCGCGAGGCATGTTCGGGCGCGTGGTACGCACTTCATATGCAGCTGTCAATTTTCTGGCATTTGACGTCTTGTTTCCTTGGCTCTTTTTCTTGGCCTTTTTCGGCATAGTTGTTTGTTCTTGTTCAGCCAGCTTTCTCTGCGGATTATATAACTGGTCTATCTTGCGCATCTCCGCTAGTTCTTTGCGCCGTTGCAGCAACGCTTCCTGTTGTTTGCGTTTCATCTGCTCTTCCTGTTTTTTAGCAGCCAGCTTAGCCACACGTCTGTTGTCCAAATATTCAATATTCTGCGTAGAATAAGCACGCGGGCTCACCACCAAGCGTGGCAATTGCAATCTTTCATAATTATGGGCTTTTTGTGGTATTGCATTCATTGCATTGTCTCCATACTCTATCCATACTCTATTTTAAAAACAAAGGTGGTTTTTTGTCCGCTTCTTTGCACCGCATCCAAGCTGCCCCTTGTTCACTTTTTTACCATTTCAGAAATGAGTTGACCGGCGCACTACTAAATTTCTTCATCTACGATGTTCTTTTTATCAGCACGCCGGACATTATTGGGATGTGTCGGGAGCATTCAGCGCAAACCCAGAGTAATTCGTTCTTCACATTATAGCTTTTCTATTACTCGTAGCCTTGCGCTGCGCGCCCTCGGGTTTTCCCGCAACTCACCTTCGCTTGGAAGCATTGGCTTCCTTGTAATTATCTTAATATTGCCTACCTTGCCACACATGCACACAGGAAACTCTTTGGGGCATTCACATGGGTTTCGCAATCTTTTAAATGTTTGCTTTGCAATCCTGTCTTCCAACGAATGAAAGGTAATTACCACTAAACGCCCTTTGCTTTTCAAAGCATTGGCGTAATGTTCCAAAGCATCTCCCAGCCCTGTTAGTTCTGCGTTCACTTCTATGCGTATCGCTTGAAATGTTCGCTTCGCGGGATGTGGCCCCTCTTTTCTGGCACTCTTTGGTATTGCCTTTTTAATCACACTTACCAATTGACCTGTTGTCTCTATTTTTTCTTTCTTTCTTTCCTCTGCTATAAATTCTGCTATGCGTGCTGCCCAACGTTCTTCCCCATACTCCCGAATCACTTTTTCCAGTTCTTCCTTTGTATAGTTATTTACAATAGACAATGCGCTTCGTTCCTGCCTTGCATCCATTCTCATATCTAGTGGTGCATCATGGTTGTAGGAAAACCCGCGTTCCGCTTCATCTAGCTGAAAGGAGGAAACTCCCAAATCCAATATCGCTGCATCAATGCCATCTATGCCCAAACGCTCTAAGATTTCCGTAATATTTTTAAAATCATCTCTAACAAGCGTTACATTTTCTTTAAAGGCTTCCAGTCTTTCCGCGCCCCTTGCTATTGCATCTGCATCTTTATCTATAGCAATCAATCGCCCATCCGGCACAATTTTTTCCAGTATACCTCTTGCGTGTCCCGCACCACCCAAGGTGCCATCCACCACCACTTTGCCATTTTGCAATTGCAGCGCTTCCAGTGTCTCGTTATACAGCACGGGCAAGTGCCCTTCAAAATCCATCATAGCTATATTCCTAAAGGCGCAAGTTCCGCCAGCATTGCATCATATTCGCTATCTGTTTTTTCGTTAAACTCGTCCCATCCTTCTTTAGACCATATTTCAGCACGAGACATAACACCCGTTATTATTGCTTCTTTGTCCACGCCAATATACTCTCTCAGGCGCTGTGGCAAAAGTATTCTGCCTTGTTTGTCTGGTTCACATTCGCATGCATTCGCAAAGAACTTACGCATAATACTTTGTATTGGTACGCTGGAAATCGGCACATCCTTAAATTTTTGAGCCAGTTTTTCCCATTCTTCCAAGGAAAAAACAAAAAGACACTTTCCAACGCCTTGTGTGGTAATAAAATTCTCGCCCAAATCCTCGCGCAATTTAACAGGCATAAACACCCTGCCCTTTGCATCCACATTGTGTGAATAAGTACCAATCAACATGGATTTGAGTCTCCTTTCCACCACATTTCACCACATTCCACCACTTCACTGAAGATTTTATCATTTTTATCACCCCATAGCAAGCATTTTAAACAGAAAAAGAGCCAAAGAGTCAAATTTCTCTTTGGCATACTATATCCTGTAGTATTCAGTTATACTCTATACTATTTGCAGCAATCTAAAATCGAGATAATCCGCAGAAACCAAATTATAGTTTACATTCCCCACTTTTATATCCGTCAAATGGGTTTGCATCAAAATTTCTCCATGCAAGTGGCCAAACACCACTTGGCTTACTCCATAACTAGAAAACATTTCAGAAAACTCGGTTGTGGTATGCTTTTCATAAATAGGTGGGTAATGCATCAATGCTATAATTTCCTTGCCCGCATGTTTTTTTGCACTTTGCAGTGACATATCCAGGCGTATTTTTTCACGTTCATAAATTTTGTTGTCGTCCTCTCCCAGCGGTCCATCTAAAGGAATTGTCCATCCACGCGTCCCACAAAACACATACTCTCCCACAACCATGCTGTTATTCTGTATAATATGTGAGTCACCACACAAAATGGAGTTCACTTTCGCTACAGATCCCCACCAATAGTCATGATTCCCGCGAATCATTATTTTCTTGCCTGGCAGTGAACCTATGGCTTCCATGTCTGGCACAGCTTCTTCCAGCTTCATTGCCCAGCTGATATCACCGGGTATCAGCACCACATCATCATCTGTTACCCGCTGCTGCCAGTCTTGGCTAATCCGCTCAAAATGATTTGCCCAATGACTTCCGAATACATCCATTTCCTTTGGCCTATATAGGGAAAGATGCAGGTCGCCAATAGCAAACACTTTCATGCATCCACCTCCTGCAACCTCTCCGCAATATAATTTAGCAAGTCTTCCTTGCCCTTTTTTTCCAAAGACGAAACACTTGTTACATTCGGTTCGTTTTCCATTTCAACTTCTTTTTTCACAAAGCTTTTTATAGATCGAATATAATTGATACGTTTGGATTTTGCAATTTTATCCGCTTTCGTTGCCACAATCAAAAAAGGCACCTTGTAGTAATCTGCCCAACGTATCATTTGTATATCATCCACCGTTGGGTTGTGTCTTATATCTACCAAAATAATTAAGGCATCCAAGTTTTTGGCTATATCAAAATAGCCTTCCATCATTTTCGCCCAGCTTATTTTTTCTGTTTTGGAAACTTTCGCAAAACCGTAGCCCGGCAAATCCACCAGATAAAAAGCATCGTTTACAGTAAAGTAATTAATTAGCCTTGTCTTACCCGGCTGCTTGCTCACATAGGCCATTTTAGAATTATTTGCCAGATAATTAATCAACGAAGATTTCCCCACATTGGACTTCCCCGCAATGGCAATCTCCGGCAAATCACCACCCGGATAGTCCTCGGGTGCCTTCATGCTGGTGAAAAACACCGTTCTTTTTATGGTTAGCGGCTCATTCCCCATTATTTTTCTACCACAGGGCGCAATGCATGCCGCAAAACTTCATCCGCTTTGGATACAAAGATAAATGTAAGCTGCTTCATCACAGATTCAGGCAGTTCTTCTAGGTCATTTTTATTGTCTTTGGGCAACAATATTGTGTGAATGCCCGCCCGCAAAGCCGCCAGCGCCTTTTCCTTTATACCGCCTATTTTTAGCACACGACCAGTCAATGTTATCTCACCTGTCATGGCTATATCATGTCGCACCTCTCGGTTGGTCAAGGCAGAAGCAATCGCCGTAACCATCGTTACGCCCGCAGAAGGTCCATCTTTGGGAATCGCTCCCTCTGGTACATGTATGTGCATATCTGTTTTTTCATTTATGTCTGTCTCAAATTTCAACTTATCTGCCATACCGCGCACCACAGATATCGCAGTTTTTGCAGATTCTTTCATCACATCGCCCAGTTGGCCAGTTATTTCCAGTTTTCCGGTTCCGGGCATTATGGAAACCTCCACTGGCAGCGTTTGTCCGCCCACTGCAGTCCATGCAAGGCCGGTCACCACTCCCACGGTATCTACTTTCGTCACATTGGTCTCGCCACGTTTTGGCAAACCCAAAAAGTCTTTCAAGTTGTTCCTTGTAACAGATATCACAGCCTCGCCATCGTTCACTGTCTTAGCAGCAGATTTTCGCATAATGGTAGCAATCTCTCTTTCAAGATTTCGCACACCGCTTTCCGCCGTATATTTATGAATAATGTCCATCAGCACTGCATCTGTTAGTTTCACTGTACGTGGTTTCAAACCATGCGCTTCCGCCTGCTTTTTTATCAAGTGTTTCTTTGCAATGTTCAGTTTTTCTACATCCGTATAGCTGTCTATACGAATCACTTCCATACGGTCATACAGCGGGCCGGGTATCGTCCCTATATCGTTGGCTGTGGTAATAAACATAATA
This sequence comes from uncultured Christensenella sp., assembly GCA_964592125.1. Taxonomy (GTDB): domain Bacteria; phylum Bacillota; class Clostridia; order Christensenellales; family Christensenellaceae; genus UBA5399. The sequence goes on along the minus strand of CAZQBV010000022.1, from coordinate 2,615 downwards.
TTAGATAAATCAAATTCCACATCCAAATAATGATCCCTAAATGTACTGTTAATTTCGGGGTCCAGCACCTCTAACATTGCCGAAGCGGGATCTCCACGAAAATCGCTGGACATCTTGTCTATTTCATCCAATAGAAATACGGGGTTCATGCTTCCCGCCTGCTTTACAGAGGAAACAATACGGCCAGGTATCGCCCCAATATACGTTCTGCGATGTCCGCGAATCTCCGCCTCATCTCGTACGCCTCCCAAAGACATACGCACAAATTTTTTATCCAGCGCACGCGCAATAGATTTCACAATACTGGTTTTACCCACACCGGGAGGTCCCGCCAAGCACAAAATAGGGCCTTTCATATCATTTTTCAATTTGCGAACTGCCAAAAACTCTATGATCCTGTCCTTAACTTTATCTAGGCCAAAATGATCTTGATCCAGCACCTTTCTCGCATGCTTCAGATCCATATTATCTGTAGTTAGCTGTCCCCACGGCAGCGAAACAATCCAGTCAAGGTAGTTATGCAGCACATTTGTTTCCGGCGATCCGGGCGACATACGAGCCATGCGCGCAAGTTCTTTTTCAGCCTTGGAACGAACTTCTTCCGTCAAATCCAGCTCGCTTATTTTTTGCCGCAGTTCTTCTATCTCATCAATATCGTTGTCGGTTTCTCCCAATTCCTTTTGTATGGCCTTCATTTGCTCACGCAGGAAATATTCCTTTTGTGATTTATCTATTTGCTGTTTTACATTAAAAGCAATTTCTTTGTCAATCTCCAGAATTTCAATTTCCTTCTCCAGAATGCCCATCACCACTTTTAAGCGATCTAGCTCATTTACGCAATCCAGTACTAATTGTTTATCGTCCATTTTTATAGCAACGTTGGATGCCACCATATCTGCAAATTTACCCGCATCGTCAATTTCATTTACTGTAAAAAGGGTTTCGGCAGGAATACGTGCCCCCAAAGAAGCAAAGCGTTCAAACAAGTTTGCAATACGGCGCATATACACTTCTTTCATTACCACCTGCGCCTGATTTTGCTGCTCTTCACCAAACACCTGCACCACAGCTTCAATGTATGGCTCCACACTGGCATAGCTAACCAGCTTGCCCCTGCGCACACCTTCCACCAGCACGCGCATGATATCCCCCGGCAATTTCAATACTTGCTTTACTTTTGCTACTGTACCAATTTCATGTATATCGCCCTTTTCCGGCTGCTCCACACGTACATCCTTTTGTGCGGCCAGAAATATTTCTTTTCCCTGCACCATGCATTCTTCCACAGCGGCAACCGACATATCGCGCCCCACATCAAAATGCAAAACCATATATGGAAATACCACAAGACCTCTCAACGCCACCATTGGCATTGTCTGCAATGTTTTTTTCAATCTAAACAACTCCTTATATACATAAGTTTTCCCTCTTCAGTATACCGTATTTTTGGCGCTTTATCAAACAAAAAACAAAACACCAAAGTACATCTTGGTGTTTTTCGCATTTTACATAAAACAAGAGCCGACCAATTCACACTGACCAGCTCCTCAAATTTTGCTTTCATTTGCTTCTATACCTTGATATTGAAATAGGTTATAGTAATGCAATACAACTTGGTACTTCCGAGTAATTTCATAGTATGTTTTCGGCGTTAGTAAAAACCCTTTTTTTTAATTATATAATATAGCGTAGCCACCACACCAAATGCAATACAAATAACAATCAACAATCCGTATAGATTGTTTCCAAGCGGTATCCTTTCAATGCGAATACCCCAAAGCGATGTGAAAATCCCAAAAACAGAAAAAAAGATCATAGCTTTGGCAAACAGTTTAAAGATAATATTTAAGTTGTTTGAAATGATTGAGGTAAAAACACTCATAGTACTGCACAAAATATTTTTATAAATATTACACATTTCAACAGCTTGCTTATTTTCTATTATTATATTCTCCAACAGTTCTCTATTGTCAGGTTCGCTATTGATTGAATCAAGTCGTTTTAACTTCTGAATTGCAGTTTCATTAGATTTAAGAGATATTGAAAAATACACCAAGCTTTTCTCAAGTTCAAACATTTTGAATAATTTTTTGTTTGTTGTAGATTGATAGAGCTTCACTTCTTGTCTTGTTGTTTCTCTGTGAATTTGGCGCAAATAATGGAGGTAACTGGAATATATTCTTTCTATTAATTTCAAAACAAACTGCCATTGGCAATCTTGAAGCATTTCTCCAATATTTTCAAGTATTTCAGTTTTTTCAAGACAAACCGTTACTATAGTTTTGTGTGTTAATAAAATACCTAAGGGGATCGTTTTAAATGCATTTTTGTCAGCGTTTTCTTGCATAAAAGGAATATCAATAACAATCAAAACTTGATCATTTTTATGATAAACATGAGGGCGCTCATAGGCATCCAGCACCGTAAGCAACAAATCGTTGTTCAATGCTAATTGAGTCGAAATATTTTGTAGTTCTTGTTGGGTCGGACTGACAAGATTAATCCAAGAACCTTCGTTAGCCGTATAAATCGTTGAAGAATTGTTCTCACGCATAGCAGCATTCCCCATCATATGTACTCAATTTGCTGTTTGTCCAATTTTTACCGCAACCCAG
>CAZQBV010000021.1:33563-34739 GCA_964592125.1 uncultured Christensenella sp. | reverse complement strand
CTACACCATCATACCACTTTTTGTGCATCATTGTTTTATCGAACACGCTCTAATCTCTAATAGAAATCGTTGCAAAAGCAATGATTTCTATAGCCGCATAAGATGCGGCATCCAAACAGCTCGCTGTTTGGAAAGATCAGTATTGAACGGCTTTCTTAGCACAAAACACAAAAGTGTTTCGTGCTTCGTGCCTATGGCACGGATTAAAAACTTATAACGTTTTTAATCAAGAATTAGTATAAGAGACCGGGGCACAGGCTGCAGCTATAGAAAAGTAAATTTTTTAAATAATAAAAACCGGGCAAATATATCATTTGTGATTTGCCCGGTTTTTTGTTTGGATAAACGTTCTTCAAACATTCAAACAGATAGAAACTTTATTTTTGCAATTTTCCTATCTGAAATTAATATGGCTCTTGTTTTCTGGATTTTTTTATGTAGATAACAAATGCAATTTGGGCAGCGAGCACAATAGCCATGAAAACAGTCCATTTATCTACAAGAACCATTAGGTAAGACAGATTTTGTGTTACAAAGAACAATACCGCAGAAATTACGCCCAGCAATAGAGGGAGCAATGGGAACAACTTTGTACGCTGCGTTGTTTGTGAAGCATTGCTTTCGGTGCGGGATGCATTGTTTTTTGCAACAATTCGAATCAAAGATATTAGTACGATAATACTGCTTGCAATCAACAACAACAGATTAAGCAAAGCCCAAACTGGAACATTTCCGCCAAATAGAGGCAATCTGATTTCGCCGAATTCAATCATCATTGTTCCGTCTTCTTTTAGTCGCTTTAGTGTTTCTTCTCTAGAAATTATTGCAGAGTCAGATGTGTCAAAGGATTGGACATCATCTGAAAGCGTGGAGACATCAGAACTTTCAATTACATCCTCAAAAACAATTGTGCTTTTGTCACTACTGCTGGGTGCTGTTGCCGTTGCTGTTGGAATAGGCGTGGTGGTGGGGGAAGGGGAAGGTGTTTTAGTGCTAAGACCTCCTCTGCCGGACGAACTAGGCATTGCTGTGGGACTTGCAGTAGCACTAGGGGATGGAGCAATCGTGGCGGTTGCTGTAGGAATGGCACTGGGTGTAGGTGTCACAATTCCTTTGGCAAGCCATTTTGCAAAAAGCGTGGTGTTGGCGGTTACTTTATCCGCAGCAAAATTCCAT
>CAZQBV010000021.1:0-33463 GCA_964592125.1 uncultured Christensenella sp. | reverse complement strand
GTTTTGCAATGGTGCTTCCGTATGGAATGTTCGTAATTGGGGCAACACTGCTGCCGCTTTTGGAATCAAACGTAACCTGGAATTTCAGCTGTGTCCATTTTGCAAAAAGCGTGGTGTTGGCGGTTACTTTATCCGCAGCAAAATTCCATGCGTTTGTGGTTGCGGCATCTGTAAACCAGCCAGCAAAGGCAAAGCCTGTTTTGGTGGGGTCTGCAGGTTTTGCAATGGTGCTTCCGTATGGAATGTTCGTAATTGGGGCAACACTGCTGCCACCCTGGGAATCGAAAGTGACATCATAACTGTTTACAGAAGCGGGGCTCCATTTGGCATACAGCGTCATGCTCTGGGTGACCATATTTGTGTCAAAATTCCATGCGTTTGTGCAGGCGGCTTCTGTAAACCAGCCACCAAAGACAAAGCCTGTTTTGCTGGGGTTTGCCGGTTTTGTGATGCGGCTTCCAGACGCGATGTTTTGGATGGGTGCCACAGTGCTGCCGCCTTGGGAGTCAAACGTCACTTGATACTGCGCCACTGTCCATTTGGCATACAGCGTTATGCTCTGGGTGACCACATCTGTGCCAAAATTCCAGGCGTTTGTGCAGGTGTCATCTGTAAACCAGCCATCAAAGGCGAAGCCTGTTTTGGTTGGGGGTGCAGGTGCTGTAATGCCGTTTCCGTAGGGAGTGTTGAGGATGGATGCCACGCTGCTGCCGCCGTCGGTATCAAAAGTCACATTAAAAAGCAGAGGTGTGTAGCGCGCATATAGATCAAACCCATTTTCAGCGTCACTGTCAGACAGTGTTTTGGGAAAGGATATTTGACTGCCGCCTGTTGTGGCGGTGGTGTACCAGCCCGCAAAGCTATGCCCTGTAGGAGGCGTGGCATCGGGAATCTCCACAGCAAGGAGTGTATCATCTTCATATTTTCCGCTTAAGGTCTTGATGATGGTGGTATCCGCAAATGCGCCATTTTGCGCATAGCAAGTAATGGTCACAGGCCGGTATACACGGTAGACCAGCGTCACCAAAACGTTGCTGGCGACAGAGGCAATGTCCAGCGTGCTTCCTGTGGTGGTTGTGCCGCCGTCTACTTGGAACCCGCTGTAGGTTGTGTGGCTGCTGTCCACAGGCGTAGCGGGTGTAAAGCTTTGGTTCACAGGGTAGCCTTTTCTGACGGGGATACTGGCCAGCTGGCTTGCAGTCGTCACAGCAACAGTGTTGCCCAGAGTATCTTTGTACTCAAAGCGAACTTGGTAGGTTGGCCCGGTATACTGCACATAAATCGTTTGTTCCGCATAGGTGCTGTCCCAGTTACTGGGCGTATATATTTTGTTGCTATGGGGGGAAACCGGGCTCGTATTGGCCGGCAAAGGAATCACTGCATTGATGCCGTTCTCGTCCAGCAGTGTGATGGTCGTCTTGTACTTGACGGGCAGATAGCGCGTCAGCAAAACAGAGCCGCTGGCGTTATTTTCTTGCAATTTCACTGCCACCACACCCGCATAGGTGATGCCTGCGTTCACACCTTGCACGTTTGCGAAATTTTCCAGATGTATGGGGTCGGTAAGTCCGTTTTGCTTGATGTTATTGCCTGTGCTACTGTCTAAAACTTGCGCAGAAAACTGATACCCACCCGCAGTGGCGGAATATGACATCTCTGCCGGCATTTCCACGCCAATCACATAGTCTCCATCCCCTAGGCTGTCAAAGCTATACTTGCCACTGGTTGTTTGCATTGTTCGGTAAGGGGTGCTGCTGTCACTTGCCTTGTACAGGTTCACCGTAAAAATTTTGTCTGCGTATATGCTGTTGGTTCCGCTCAGGTTGCTGCTGTACTCATAATCTTTGAACACAGAGCCGCTGATCTGGTTTTGGTTGATGTTTTCAGTCACCCATGAGACCGGGTTGGTAGCAACCGGCATGTTTGCGTTTTGCACATAGCTACCCTCTATGACAGCCGTTTTCCCGTTTTCCCAGTCTTGCGCGTCCATACCGGCGCGCAGAGGAATATCCAACACCACACTTTCGTCATACAAATCTCTTACTACAATTTTCACTTCTGAAATATTGGGGTATTGCTCCACCGGGCATTGCTCCGCTAACCATGTCTGTGTCCCATCGGAATAATAAACCGTATATTTATCCTCACCAACCACTTTTCTGGGCAGGCCGTTGATATAGAGCGGGTAGTCTATGGGGTCGCCGCCACTGGTCACAAGCCCTTCCTTGTTGGGAATGGCATAGGTAATCGTGAAGCTGTCTTTGGCGGAAGGCCCTCCTTGGTTATTGGCGCTGGCCGTTACGTTCAGGGCAAGCTGGTTTGCGCTGGCCGGGCGAATATACGCTGTGGCATCACCCTCCGTGCTGCCCAGCACCCCTCCAGCTTTAGAGGCGGTTCTGACACCGGCAGATATAGATTTGGCAATTTGAACGGTACCCATGCTATAAGGCGTAGAAAGATATTGGGTGAGCGCGGCATCCGCCACAGTCAGCCGCGGGACAGCATTGTCAAAATAGCCAGTAGCAGGAACAATATAGGGAATCACTTCTTTCAGCTCGTCTGCCGCTGCCATTGTTTTGCTATAGTCCACCCAGGCTTTTGTAATGGGTTTAACCGGTGAACTGGTAGAGGTGATCGGCAGCAGCGTGATCTCTATTTCACGTGTCGTCGTATCTACAAGCCTGCCGGGGATGGCCATGCGCAAATAGGTGCTCCCGTTTATCACTGTTTCCGTAACAGGAATGTTTTTATTGTTTTTCAAATAGACAAACCTGTTGTCTAGCTGCATCCAAATATCCGCGTCTACCTCGGTTCCCGAAAAAGTATAGGAGGAACGGTTGAGTTTGATGGTGAAGGGCGTTCCTTGATAAATCTGCCCTGTAATACTGGCATAGCTCAAACGGGCAGGGGTTGCCTGCAAATAAAGGCCAAAGCAATTCCCGGTTGAGCCAGAGACAACGGAGTTGTTGTGGGGATAGGGGTTAGACATGCGGGTGCCTGTGCTGCTGTCGCTTTTCTGATAGTTCATTTCCGCGTAAAAATTATAAACCTTCCCCTGTTGCACGGGAAGCCCGTTGGGGTAGGCCTCTGTTTTGATGGGGAACAGGCGGTCATAGGAGGTTTGAAAGGAAAAATGGTAAGTCCCTGTACTCCAGTATGTTACATTTTTGATCGGCTTCGCGCCACTGAGCGCGTCTGCGGTGCCCGCATCCACAGCGCCGCTGATGGTTGCTTTTGTCTGGCTGCCCACTCTGAGCTTATCGGCCTTAAACACCAGGCTGGTAAGGTATTCTCCCGAGTTAAGGTTCAGGATATAGTTTTTGCCAATTCCTGAAGTGGCAGCGGAATCTGGGTCACCATTGCTTTGCGCGGCTGTCGTTCTTTCTGTAGATACCGTGTTTGTGGTGTACACAAACCTGCCGTTTGTATACAGCAAACTCGCAGAGGTAGAAACCGTTCCCCGTATGCGGGAAAGCATCAGCGCGCTGGTGCTGATTCCCTCTTGCTCTGGAGTGCCAGTTCCGCCGGGTACGCCAAATTTGATAGAAATATTCTGATAGGGGATCTTCGCGGTGGGATTTTCCTCATAGGTGCCGCTGCCGTCTCTGCTGTCGTAACCCATGCTGGCGTACATTTGCACCGCGGGGGTTGTGGTGGTGCCATACAAAGAGCGCCACCCACCGCTTGTGGTGATGGTAAGTACGTCTTGCTCTTGCAGGCTCACTTTCACAGGCACAGTTAGCAAATGTTTTCCGTTTGCGATACCGGGCGTTGCCGTTTCGCCGTGTGTGCCGCAGCCGTTCACAGCTTGCAATGTGACATCCATAGAAGAAAAATAGTAGCGGGAATCTGTAGCGGGCAGGTTGGCCGTCAGCCCCGTGAAGCCGGACATATCAAATATAAACTTGCTGGCTGCTTCTGTGAGATATTCAGAATGCCCATCTTCAAACGTAATCACTATCTTCGTTACATAGTCAGAAGTGGTTTGCGGGGGGAATGTTACATTATAAGTGGTGCCGGAAAGAGTTACTGTTGCATTGCTTGGGCTGCTCGCGTTCAGGCTGGTGTAGTATTGTACCTTGATGCCGGCAAGGGTGTTGTTGTCCAAAGGACTGGTGGCGCTGGTAGTGCCTTTTGGAAAGCTAAATCCGTTGATGAAATAACCGCCCTTGTTTTCAAAAGTCAGCGTACCGTTTTTGTGTTGATACTGTTGGTATTGTTCACGGTCGGCACCACAGGTAAAGGCAATATAGCGGTTGGTATCCGCAACCGATTGTGTGGTCAAGGTAAAGCCGTTTGTCCCCGCATAACCCGAATACATGGAATAAGTGATTTTATCCACCAAAGTAGCGGGCGCGCCTGTGAAAGAGAGATTGTCATTGTGCGTGGCATCGCTGAGAATCGTCTGTTCTTTTTGCACAATGCCACCAGACGCGTTTACCGTCTTGTAAGATACAACAAGCTTGGCATTGTTGATGGTCTTGTTTTTAAAATCCGCGAATGAATAACCAGCCGCATACTGAAACTGTATGCCTTTGTTCAGCGTAAACACCATGCCCAAATCATTCAAATTGCTGCCGCCTCCCGTAAAATAGCCTTGCGTGACATCCGCGGCGGCAGCGGTATTCAAGTTGAGGTAACGGCCGCTTGCATCCGTTATCATATATCCTATATAATTGCTGCCCACAGTGACCTCATCGGGCAGATACAGCTTGGCACTGATATCCCAGACCGGCTCATAAATGGTGCTGGCGGCTGGGTTGCTGGCGTTCACAACATTGGGCAGTTGTCGCAGCACCAACCGCGAATAGCTGTTGTCAATCATCTTATATGTGTAGCCATTGAGAAAGAAAGAATCGCTTCTGCCTATGTTAACCGCCTTATATAATGTAGATGTAGAGGTAAACGGGCTGTTGGAATTGCTGCCGTTTTGAATGCCAAAACGGTTGAAAGCATTGTCTTGGTCATAGAGCCGATACGCTTTGGGCGAAAAGGTGAGGGTGGTGGTATCTTCCAGCACACCATCATACAGATACTCGCCCTTCAACTCAAAACTGGGGCGTCCGCTTTGTTGATACAAGTCTTTATAATACGAAATAAATGGCGCGTAACCAGTGGTGTCACTGTAGGTAATTCCCTTTGCTTTTAAGGGAAGGGTCAGTACAGTATTATTGGATGCGGCCGTTGTAAAAGCGGGATCCAGCAACAGCGTAAGCTGTGTATCGGCATTGGAGAGTGTCGCTTGAGCAATGCCAGTGATGCTGCCCGTAGGCAAAAAGAAATCAAAACCGTTTGGCGCGGTCAGTACCACCTTGTGTTTTGTGGGGTCTAAGTTGGGTGATGGCGTGATGGAAACTTCCAAGGTAAAATATGGCGCGTCATAAAAATCCCATTGGTCGTATGCCGAAGGGGGAATTACAGTGTTGTTGGTGCGGGCATTTTGGAGCGTAAAGCCTATCAGGTTGCCGATGCCATGCGGCGCAATGGGGATGCTCCCTTGGCTGTCCACCGTTAGCACAGCCTCTACGGTCAAATTTTCTTGCACAGAGGTGTAGGCCTCTGTGTTCCAGCCTGCAAAACTGTAGCCTTCGGGCAATGCAAAACCCGCGGGAGGCTGCGCGCTTTCGCCCTGCTTGATGGTTTGCGTTTCAATCACTTGTCCACTCAGCTCGTACACTTCGCCATTGCTCTGTGTCATTTCGGGGTACACAAAAGCAACTGTAAATTCCTTTGGCGTCTCATCTGTATGGTCTTCTGAGGCATTTTCGTCATTTCCAGCAGCCATCAGCACTGCTGTTACCACCAGGTTTTCCTCTACCGAGGTATAAGCCTGTGTGCTCCAGCCGTCAAAGGTATACCCTTCGGGCAATGCAAAACCCACGGGGGGCTGGGCGCTTTCGCCTTGATTTACGGTTTGCGTCTCTATTTCTTTGCCGCTTAGTTCATGCGCTTCGCCGTTGTTCTGTTTTACTTCGGGGTACATAAAAGTGACAGTAAATTCCACCGGAACTTGGTTCTGGCTAAAGCCTTCCTCCTGATCGGAAGCGGCTGAGCCTGTAGTGTCGTATGATGCAAATGTAGGCATAGCACTGCTTACAAGAATTAACACCACCAATACAATAGGCAAAATGTAAAATGTTGACTTTTTCAGTTTCATACAATACCTCGTTTTCTATACTTGTACACTTTTATGCCATATGTTTGCAGATGCACAAAATATGCAAACCGGTTTGGCAGCCTGTCTGTTTGCAAAACAAGCAATCTGCGATTCCACTCTTGTTTTCCTCAAAAACATGCAATACATGCTTTGTTTATAGCCTATGTACTCATGCATGCTAACATATCTCTAATTCCGATTCAAAATCTCTGCTGTAGTACCGCACATATGCGTGGGTTTCATAATGATGTTTGGCATTATAAAACGGCTCCGTTGTCCAATGCGGTGATAAAAAAACTGATTCAGCTTTTTTATCAATATTTATATTACTATTATATATACAGTATATCATGTCATACCAGTAGTATTTTGTAAACAAAAAATCAACAAAAAACTGTTTTTTAAGTGTTTTTTTTTTGAAATACTACTATTTGTGTTGCCTGTTTCATCATTTTGAATATCGAAACACGAAGAACAAATGGTTCTTCTATCATTCCAATTTAAAACATAGGTTTCATCGCCCTAACAAGAAATGAATGAAGCGATGTACATTGTATGGCCATATGGCAAGAAATCTGAAAGATACAATCCCCATATTGATATTATTGCCCCGCGGATTTGTGCTATCCTGATTATCCAACCTTAGGCAACCTAGATTTATATCGACTACCTGTGCTAAAATATGGCATAGGTGTTTTTTTGCCTAAGCTTGGATAATCCGCTTGGGATAATACCACTTTCATTGAGCAAATTCAGAGCACACTTTTATGAGAAATATTGCAATAAGTGCAACATCTGCTATTTGAAATACACTTTCGTTTTTTATGTTTTCTATTTGTCTCCACTCTTATCTTGCCAAAGCATATAGAATTTCTATTTTTTTTTCTATTTTTTATAGAAGCAACATAATATCTTTGAAAAATCCAAGGAATAAATTTTAACATACGTTATGGCACATCCGATGTGAGATTGAAACGTTCAAATTCCTCTGAGGCTATTATAATCTGCCAACAAAAAATTCATCTTCATATTTTCTGCATATTTTGTTGATATTTTATTAGGCACGGAGGATTGCTATGTCTAATGATCAAAAAGAACAAACACTTTATGTCTCGCATATGACCTGTGCGGCATGTGAGCAAAAAATTGAACGTGGTTTATCTAAATTGGATGGACTCTCAAAAGTACTGGCCAGCTATGTAAAAGGTAGTGTCACCTTTTTGTATAACCCTGCAATACTGGATGTAAAAAGAGTGGAAAGTGAATTGCAAAAGCTACATTATCCCATTGTAGCACCAAAGAAAAAGAATTCCGGCAAACAATGGGCTATTTCTCTAGTGGTGCTAGGCATTATTTTGGGCGGATATATGATTTTGCAGCAAACAGGAATATTCAACATGTTTCCCATGGCAGACGAACACACTGCACTGCCCATGCTTTTTATGATTGGTATTCTTACATCCGTGCATTGCATTGCCATGTGCGGTGGAATCAACATATCACAATGTGCCAATGTAAAGTCGACAGGCAGGAAGCACGAAAAATTTCTTCCCAGCTTGCTATACAATCTTGGCAGAATTGTTTCTTATACTATCATCGGCGGCATTGTTGGCACCATCGGCTCAGTGCTCACACCATCCGATAGCTTTAAAGGTATTGTTGCCATCGTTGCCAGTGTTTTTATGGTTCTTATGGGAATCAACCTGCTTAATCTGTTTTCTTTTTTAAGGAAGCTTATGCCTCGTATGCCAAAGTTTCTATCCCAAAAGATATATGCGGAAAAAGTGGGAAAAGGGCCCTTTGTTGTAGGACTATTCAATGGTCTGATGCCTTGCGGACCTTTACAGGCAATGCAGTTGTATGCGCTGTCAACAGGAAGCTTTTTGATGGGTGCTTTATCCATGTTTTTGTTCAGCGCAGGAACAGTGCCACTGATGTTTGGCTTGGGAGCGTTAAGTTCCTTTTTAAGTGCAAAGTTTACCAATGTTATGACGAGGGTAAGCGCTGTTTTGGTTATTATATTGGGCTTGATGATGCTCAACAATGGCTTAAGTTTATCTGGGATTAACCCATTATTTTAAATTGAAGGAGACCAAATGAAAAAATTAAGTACGATTCTAATTCTAGCACTCATTGCTGTGCTGCTTTTTGCAGGGTGTTCTGCAACCACTAACACTGTCATAGGCAATACTACGATACCGCGCGAAAACAATGGGAACACTTATACAAATCCGGCAGTTGTGAGTGATGGATTGCAAACTGTGACAACAAAGTTCTCATCGCGCAGCTATGCGCCTGTCACGCTGCAAGTTGGTGTACCTGTAAAATGGACAATCCAAATGGATGAAAAAGATTTAAACAGTTGCAACAACGAAATCATCATTCCGAAGTATGACATTGACCAAAAATTGTCTGTAGGAGAAACCGTTGTTGAATTTACTCCTGACAAGACGGGAACTATCCCCTATAGTTGCTGGATGGGTATGATACGTAGCAGTATTGTTGTTGTAGACGACTTGACAAGTGTACAAGCCACAACCTTAGGAAATGAGAAAAAAACAAGCGAATCCATCGAACCGCTTACAAACAAGCAAGCACCAAAAGCGTTCGCCCCTGCCGGAAGCATTGCAACCGCTACTGTGAAAGCCAACAAAGCCACTGTGGATATTAAAGTGGTAGCTGGTGGATATGAACCTTCGGTGGTGATAGTACAGCGAGACGTTGAAACAGAATTCCGCTTTGATGTACAATCCTTATCTTGCGCGCTGGACATAGTATTTCCACAGCAAAACGATTATTTTGATTTGACAAAAGAGCCAGTCGTCACTGTGACGCCAACAGAAGATTTTGATATCCAATGTACAATGGGAATGTATGGAGTCACAGTCCTAGTTGTTGATGATATTGCATCACAAGAGACTGCAGACTTGATACAAACCATCAAAGACAATCCGCAAGCATACTCTTATGAAGGAAGCGGTTGTTGCAGCTTTGCCTGATTGCATAAATATTGTTTGATATAAAAACAGAATTTTATCTATCGCAAGAGGTATAGTATAATAAGAACACAAAAACTAAGCTAGAGGAAAATATCAAAGAAAAGAGTAGTCTTATGTAGAGCTGCTACGCTGGTTTTTTTGAGCATACATGCCGGATGCGGAAATCACATTTGATTGTCAAGCAAATGGATGGTGCATTGTCACATTTTGGATCATGAAAATGGCGGCATGATAACCAGTATTATATTACAATAACAAAAAGGAGAGTTTAGCTTGAACAGCAAAACATTACATATACAAGGAATGACTTGCGCGTCATGTGCAAATGCCGTAGAACGTGTGGTGCGTAAAGTACCTGGTGTAGCAGAGGCAAGTGTGAATCTTGCGACGGAGAAATTAAGCGTTTTGTTTGACGAAACAAAATCCCATCTGCAGGATATTCGCTCAGCCATTGAAAAAGCCGGATACACAGCTCTGGAGCAAACAGAGAACCGTACATTTAGAATAGAAGGAATGACCTGCGCGGCTTGCTCAGGAGCGGTAGAGCGTGCCGCGTGCAAATTACCGGGTGTTATATCGGCAAATGTGAATTTGGCGACAGAAAAACTTAATGTCAGCTATATTGCAACGGACGTGACAGCTTCCCAAATCATTGCAGCTGTAGACAAAGCCGGATACAAGGCAGCGGAAGATACAGAACAACCAGAGAAAGCAGATCGCAAGCAGGCAGAAATTATATCGCTGAAAAGACGCTTTATAGGGTCGGCAATCTTTGCTTTCCCGCTGCTGGTGGTTGCCATGGTACCCATGCTGCTGGATGCGGTGGGTGTACAAGTGCCGCCTATACTAAACCACATGCAATACCCCTTGCAGCATTCCCTGCTCCAGCTGGTGTTATGTGTGCCGGTTATGGTAATAGGCCGGAGCTATTATACCTCTGGGTTTAAGAATCTGGCAAGACGAACGCCGAATATGGATTCTTTGATTGCGATTGGCACATCTGCAGCATTTATTTACAGCCTGTACAGTGTATTTCAAATCTTCAACGGCCATACCAAGGTTGGACTGTATTTTGAAGCAGCCGCTGTGATTTTGGCCTTGATTACACTGGGTAAATACATGGAAGCGGTTTCCAAAGGTAAAACCTCGGATGCCATCAAAAAACTAATGGGGCTTGCACCCAAGCAAGCTTTCGTGATAAGGGATGGCAGCGAAATGCTTATCCCCATCGATGAAGTGTTGGCGGGCGACATTGTGCTGGTGCGACCGGGCGAAAAGTTTCCGGTTGATGGCTTGGTAACGGAGGGCTTGACTTCTGTGGATGAATCAATGCTGACCGGCGAGAGTATCCCTGTAGAGAAAAAAACGGGCGACACTGTGATTGGTGCCAGCATCAACAAAAACGGTTCGATTCAATACAAAGCAACTAAAGTGGGCAAAGATACCGCTCTTGCGCAAATCATCAAGCTGGTAGAGGATGCTCAAGGCTCAAAAGCACCCATTGCGCGTCTGGCAGACATCATATCCGGTTACTTTGTGCCGATTGTCATTTTGTTGGCGATTGCCGGTGCACTGCTATGGCTATTTGTAGGAAAAGAGACCTTGTCTTTTTCTGTTACCATATTCATTTCTGTTTTAGTCATCGCCTGCCCGTGTGCGTTGGGACTGGCGACACCCACAGCAATCATGGTAGGTACAGGCAAAGGCGCACAGTATGGCGTGCTAATCAAAAGCGGTGGTGCTTTGGAAACAGCACATAAAATTGAGGTTGTGGTATTAGATAAAACCGGCACAATCACCGAAGGAAAACCCAAGGTAACCGATGTCATAACGGTTAGTATGCAAGAAAACGAGCTGTTGCAACTGGTAGCTTCTTGCGAAAAGGGAAGTGAGCATCCGTTGGGAGATGCGATTGTAAAAGAAGCGGAAGTGCGGCAGATTGACTTTATTCCTGCAGAACAATTTGAAGCAATTCCCGGGCACGGCATACTTGTGCGTATTGCAGGCAAAGAAGTGCTTTCGGGCAATCAGAAGCTGATGCTTGAGCGTAAAATTGATCTGAAAGATGCCGTGGAGATTGCACAGAGGCTTGCCGACGAAGGAAAAACGCCCATGTACATTGCAGTTGACGCGCAATATGCAGGCATCATCGCGGTTGCAGACACTGTAAAGCCAACCAGCCGCGAAGCAATTGATCGATTACATAAACTTGGAATTTCCGTTGCAATGATAACAGGCGATAACCAGAGAACAGCCAACGCCATTGCGTCTCAGGTGGGTATAGATACCGTCCTGGCAGAAGTTTTGCCGGAGGACAAAGCTAATGAAGTAAAGAAGTTTCAGGCAAGTGGCAAAAAAAGCGCCATGGTGGGCGATGGCATCAACGACGCACCCGCGCTGGCACAGGCCGATGTTGGAATGGCAATTGGTTCTGGAACGGATGTGGCAATGGAATCGGCGGATATTGTGCTGATGAAAAGCGATTTGCGAGATGTTGCGACAGCCATCGAGCTATCCAGAAAAACAATAACCAACATCAAGCAAAACCTGTTCTGGGCATTTGCGTACAACACATTGGGTATACCGGTGGCGATGGGATTGCTTCATGTCTTTGGCGGTCCTCTGTTAAATCCTATGATTGCCGCGTTGGCTATGAGCTTATCCTCTGTGTCAGTTTTGACAAATGCGCTGCGGCTGAGAGGATTTAAACCATCCAAATAATGATGATAAAAAGAAAGGAATTCGGTGTTGAAAATGAAAACAACATAAAAAATCAAAGGCATGTCTTGTGCGCATTGCGTTCGGCATGTAACAGAAGCTCTGGAGGAAATCAGCGGTGTTTTATCGGTGACGGTGAGTTTGGAAAATGAAAGCGCTGATGTGGAGTATGATGAATCTGTGACTTTGGAACAGATGCAATATGCAATGAAAGAAGCGGGTTATGAGGTAGTGTAACCAAAGGCAGGGTGGTATTGAGATGGCAGACAATGGAACCATTTTAGTGGTGGATGATGAAATAAAAATACTGGAAGTGGTGCAGTCTTACCTTGAAAAAGAAGGGTATCGGGTGTTCACCGCAAAAACAGGCAATAAGCGCTGGATATCATACGCTGTGTATCCTTTTCTTTGGTATTGCTGGATTTGATGCTCCCCGATCTTTCCGGAGAGGATATCTGTAAAGAAATACGGACGAAATCAGATATTCCCATTATCATGATGACTGCAAAGGTGGATGAAGACAGCATCATACACGGTTTATCTATCGGAGCAGATGATTATGTGACAAAGCCCTTTAGCCCGCGCCAACTTATGGCGCGGGTTGCTGCCGCATTGAGGAGAACAGACGGTAAGGTTGGCAATCGGAATAGTTTAAAGATTGGGAATATTTCTATTGACTTGGAAAGCCGAATTGCAAAAAAATATGGAGAGACTGTCTCCCTCACCCCAAACGAATTCAAAATTTTAGCCCTTCTTATGTCCAGACCGCACAAAATATTTACACGAGATGAAATTATCATGGGCATCAAAAGCGATGAATACGAAGGATTTGATCGAACAATTGATTCGCACATTAGAAATCTGCGCCAAAAGATAGAGGTCGATTCCAAAAATCCAAAGTACATCCTCACTGTATACGGCGTGGGCTATAGATTTGGTGGTGATGCATAAGTGATCAGTTTAAAAACAAGACTGGTATTGACCTACGGAGTATTTATCTGCATCGCGGTTGTTATATTAAGTTTTGTGACAAACGCATTTGCAGATCAATTGTTTGCGCAGTTTGTTAGGGATAATATCCAGGCGCAAAACGAAGTGATCGTAGATGCGCTGGAAGAACAATATAATCAAAAATACGAAACCTTTAATAATGCTACATTGATGGCGTTGGGCATGAATTATGTTCATCAGGGATACATCATTTCGGTGGAAGATGCCAATGGCACCGTCATTTGGGATGCTCGTGAATGTGATATGCAGCAATGCGCATCTGTGATTAACGAAATTGAAAAACGAATGTCCGGCGAACATAATCTGACTGGTCAATTTCAAATAAACCAATATTCCCTTCTTTCCGGCGGGCAAGTTGTTGGTGCTGTCAATATAGAGACCTATGGCCCCTATTTTTTCAGCAAAAGCGAATCTGGTTTCATCGCCGCGCTGAATCGTTTTTTACTAATCACAGGTGTTGTTTTTGCAGCTGTTTCTATTGCCATATCAATCCTGATTGCAACCACACTTACAAAGCCCATTTTGAAAGCGGCAGATACAGCCAAAAGCATAGCAGGCGGAGATCTTTCCGTCAGAATTTCGAATACGCATAGAACAAAAGAAATATTTCAATTATCCCAATCTGTAAATGATTTGGCTATTGCGCTAGAAAACGGTGACAAATGGCAAAAACGGCTTACGAGTGATGTTGCACATGAATTAAGAACACCTCTGACAACCTTGCAAAGCACTATGGAAGCCATGATAGACGGGGTTTGGGAGCCCACAAAAGAGCGGTTGGAAAGCTGCCATGAAGAAATTGGGCGGTTGAGCAGGCTTGTGGAGGATTTGGGATTGGTAACTGTTTTAGAGCAGGAGTCCTTTGTCTTACACAAAAAAGATTTTGATCTTGCAGACGTCTGTGCTTCTGTGGTAGACCAAAACATGCCATTGGCAATCGACAAGAATATCTCTGTACATTTTTCACCAGTCTCAGCTATGGTTTATGCAGACGCCAGCCGCGTGAGGCAAGTGCTTCTCAACATCCTTTCCAATGCTGTGAAATATACGGATGATGGTCAAATCGAGATTTCCATGATAACAAGCGAGAACGAAGTAAAGGTGGCAGTCTCTGATACCGGTGTTGGCATATCAAGCGAGGATTTGCCGTATATTTTTGACCGGTTTTATAGAGCTGACAAATCCAGAAATAGAAGCTCAGGTGGTTCAGGCATTGGTCTGACAATAGCCATGGCAATTATGCAAGCGCATCATGGCACAATTACCGTATCCAGTAAGATGGGAGAAGGTACAACATTTGTGGTTTCTATTCCCAAAAAGGATTTATAATCGTTGGATTTTTTGGCAAACTATTTTTCATACCAACTGCAAATTCCAGTCTGTGGGAGCAGTATTGCTGGTCTGCCGTTTGGCTGCTAAAATTCTTGCTCCGTTTTTTAGAACAACAAATATACTCTACTCTCTTATGGATTTTATCTTGACCACTTATACCAAACACAAATAGAAAGCGATGAGTTCTTTAGTTCTCCCCCGCCGAAGGCGGGGGAGAACTAAAGCTTATCAATGTTTTTAATATGTGAATGGTATTAATCTCAAGAGAGTTGTGGTATACATGATCATTCAGCGGCGCATTGAACACCGCTTCCTGCCTGCCGTACATCTTCACTGCCACATGTGTGTCATCTCCGGCCTGAACAGCACCGTCTTGTGACATCTGGATGACGTACACCGGTTTTGACATTGGCGGCACGCGCCCTTGTTGGCATATACGCTGCTTGGATCTTTGTTCTTCACCTTGCGCAGAATATGTCCCATGAGGCAGGTTACTGTGTCATCCTTGTTTTTGATGAAGCAGCCTATCGCGCTCTGTTCCTGAACATCCCCCCCTATTGCCGTTCCTTGGTAGCAAGCGGGCAAGATACCCGCGTGAAGGCAGGCTTGAATATCTTCGGGGTTAGGCGACTCGACCAGTTCCTCCGTGATCTCCGCTTCATGTTATTCCAGCGGGTATACCCGCTCTTTATATTTTAACGCCACATTGGAAACCGTGCCACTCATCACGCAATCCAGAATATCCCAGCGGCTTTCATATCCTTTGTCCGTAACCATTTCCAGCGTTTCGGTTTCCAGTGCTTCTTTTTTGCGCGCGCACCTTGGTGCCGTCTATCGCCAACAGCTCTTGGGTGTAAAGCTCCAGCTTCACAAACTCTGTAAACACCTTGCGCAACGGTTTGCGGTTGTCCTTCCGAAAATGCGATATCGTACGAAAATCCGGCGTAAGACCACCCAGCAAATATATCACTTCCACATTCCGCTTGTATTCCTGCATCAGCATGCGGCTGGAGCGAATGCGGTTGAAATATCCATAGATATACAGCTTGAGCATATAATATGGATCATACGGTGGCCGCCCCGTTTCCTGCCGCGCCGTATGCTTAAACCCGAGAGCATGCAGGTCAAGATTATCCACAAACGCGTCAATTACACGAATCGGACTATCCTCGTTCACGTAATCCGCTACGCTGGGTGGCAGCAGTGTCATTTGATACCAGTCTTTTCCTTTGATATATTTCATTCTAATCTCCGCCATGCTTTTTCTTTTATTTTACCACTTTTGAGCATCGCGGACACTGCTTTTCGGACGGTAATACTATAGCCACTGACAATCTAGGTATTTTCCCAAAAAAACCGCACGGTTGTGCGTTTTTTTAATGTAGTAGCGCTGGTTTTCAAAAAAATACATTTTTTAGATACAAAGTAATCGTAAAATTTTATACTTATACCAATCTCATTTAAAAATGCTTGCATTATTATCCGCAAGGGATACTTTGTAATAGCGCGAAGCGCGTTTGGGATGGCGTGAGACGTGTTCCGTGCTGTCTTTGTGCGGAACAATCCACGCCATCGGCGAGGCATACCAAATGAAAACTGATGTTTTCATTTGGTATGTAGGATTACGTCGCAACAGACTTTAAAAGTATATAAATAGTTATAACAATAAAATAACAAGTAGAATAGTGTTAAAATATGTTGCAAAATTGATAGTTTATTTGATATTATGGATTTGACTAAAAAAACGCGCGTGAATTGACCCAAGGAGGAAAATAATGAAAAAATCACCTCAAATATATCTTGCGCTAGACAACTGTTGTTTTATAAAAAGGTTTGTGCGGCCGCTGGAATGGATGGAAATAGCAAAAGAACTTGGATTTTGCTATGTGCAGGCCAGTACAGATAACGAAATTGATCCGCTTTTTTCCACGTCAGAATATATGGATGAATGGTTTGAGGAAGTGCGTTGTGCGCAGCAAAAAACGGGTGTAAAAGTTTCCAGTTTTTATACAGGATATCAAACCTACCGCACAGTTGGATTGGCACACCACAATAAAAGTATGCTGGAACATCTGAAACACAATTGGGTGTTTGAAATGATAGAACGTGTTGCGGATTTGGGTGCAGATGGACTGGGCTTTTCCATGTTTGCTGTGCCGGATTCGTCTATGCAACTTCCAAAGCAATACAATGCATTGGAAAAACAACTATTTCAAATTTTGCGCGAAATAGGCAAATTTGCATACGAGCACAACCAGCTGCAAGTGGGAGTGGAGCAAATGTATGTTCCCTATCAGCCGCCATTTACAATTGCCCAAACAGAAAAATATTTAAAAAATTGTTACAAGCAGGGGGAATATGTTAGCTATACCACTCTGGATACAGGGCATATGATTGGTCAGGCAAAATTCTTAAGGCCAAGCAGGAAAGCGCTGTTGGAAAGCTTTGAAGAAGAAAGGCCCAAATTGTGGCTGGGGAGTGATAAACAATACGCAGATTGGCATCTTTTTAAAAAAGAAAATCAATATGAAAAAGGTGCTGATGCAATTCTGGAAGGGATAGAGGAATACCCATATTTATTTGCAGATGAAATGGATGTGGATGAATTCAATTGGCTCCGCCGACTTGCGAAATACTCGCCCATTGTGCATATGCAACAAACAGATGGTATTGTGGCAGGGCATGCTTCGTTTACACCAGAAAGCAACAAGACGGGAATTATTACAGGAGCAAAGCTACTGCGTGCAATTCAAGAATCATATGATATGCAAGAGGAAATTCAGCCGCCAGTAGATAAAATATACCTTTGTTTTGAATTATTTTATTCCAATATGGCTACGAAGTATGAAATTTTAAATCAATTAAAACAATCGCTGAACTATTGGAGGAAGTTTATACCGGAAGATGGGATGACACTGGATGAAATATTGACAAATATAGAATAGTTGGTGGGAGTAATATTATACAACGTGCACTTCCAAGCCCGAGTCTTGCAGACTTTTTAGCTGAGAATCCGTAATTTTGTTGTCGGTAATTAGCAAATCCACATCCTGCAATTCACCATATTGCAGGTACCAGGATTTATCTATTTTGGAGGAATCGGCCAATATGATAATTTCATCACTTACCGACATCAAGGCTCTGCGCATATCCACTTCATAGCGTTGTGCGCAGGACAGGCCATAGGTATGGCTTACACCCACGGCACCCAAAAATAATTTGTTAATGTGGGTTTTCTTTATCATCTCCACTACTTCCATACTTTCAAACATTTTAATTGTTCGGTGATACAGCCCGCCAAAACAAAAAATCCCCATCGCTTTGGAAGGTATGTTTACCGCTTTGGAAAGCACCTCCATAGAGTAGGTGTACAAAATGCAATTCAAATCGTTGGGAAGATAGTCCAATATATAGCGGCAGGTGGTGCCGGTGTCTATAGCAATGGCATCGAAAGAACTTACGAAAGAAACAGCATACTCTGCAATGCGTTTTTTTTCGGCTAAACGCTCTTTGTCTTCTTTGTTGAAGCGATAGGGAGTATATGTGAAGGAAGAGGCCTCGGCGGTTTGGTTATCTGCCAACGCAATACCACCGTGAAACGATTTTAAATATCCGGTTTGCTCCAGATAATTTGCATCTCGCCTCACTGTCATTTCAGAAACGCCCAGTTCTTTTGCAAGATCCTTAATTGTGCTGGTTTTCGCATTGGACATCAGTTCAAGTATCAGCTGCATCCTTGTTTGCTTGTTCGCCATGGGGCCTCCTGCTTGTTGGTTTTTTCATATCAAAAAACGACTCATTCCACTAGGACAATACTACAGTTCAAAGCTTTCGTTTGTCAAGTATTTTCATATTGCAACAATAATATGCTAAAAAGTATTGACAAATAGAAAAAATATTTGTTAGAATGATGTTGTAAAAATGTGAACATGATAAAATATTACCAAAAAGTATCCTAATTTATAATAAAAACAAAATAAGAAAAGTTTTACTCTCAATTGATTCCAACAAGGAATGGGATGTATGGCAAACATAACTGCATTCTTTGGAATATTATAAAAATATTAGGAGGAAACAAATGAAAAAGGTATTGGTGATTCTATTGGCGTGCGTGCTTGCAATTTCTTTGCTTGCATGTTCTGCCCCTGCAACCCCAGCGGCCGCAGCGCAAGATGGCGGCGGGGATTCTGCCGCAGCGGCTGCAGGTACGGAAAATGCTGCAGCAAAAAAGGAATACACATTTATTGTGGTTCCAAAAGTGGTACACGAGTGGTTTGACGCAGTAAATGCCGGTGCGCAAACACAGGCACGTGCCATGGAAGAAGAGTTGGGAATAAAAATAAATGTGGATTTCCGTGCTCCAACTGCTGCTGAAATTACAGAACAGAACACTATTTTAGAGCAGGCGGCTGCTACCAATCCCGATGGCATTGCAATTGACCCGCTGGATTTTGAAGGCAGCAGACAAGTAGTGGAAGAAATTCAGGCAAAAGGCATACCGGTGATTATTTTTGATGCAGTGGTGCCAGGTTTTACATCCATAGGAAATAACTTTACAGAGCAGGCAGAGCTAGAAGCAAGGAAGCTGGCGGAATTATTGGGCGGCAAAGGCAAAGTTGCCATTATGCATGGTGTGCCCTCTGCAGCCAACCATGCAGAGCGCTACGATGCAATGCACAGGGTATTTGCAGAAGAATTTCCGGGCATTGAAGTAATAGATGGCGGTGCCTCTCAGGACAACATAGAAACGGCACAACAACAGGCGGCAGCGGTGCTGGCAGCCAATCCGGATTTGCAGGGCTATCTGACTGTGGATGCGGCGGCGCCCATTGGCATTGCGGCGGCAATAGAGGAAGCAGGCCGTCAGGACAACTTTACATTTGTAGGATCGGAAAACCTGCTGCAAATACTGGAATATGTAAAGAGCGGCACAATAAAGGCAACCTATTCTACAAAACCTCAAATGCAGGGTGCTATGTCTGTATTGATGATGTGGCAGGCCTCTATGGGTATGGATACACCCCAGTTTGTAGATACAGGAATCCTGTATATTGATGAAACCAATGTAGACGAATGGATAAAAATAGTAAGCGCGGGAGACCGTGAAACAACAGCGAGCGATACCACAAAAGATACAGAAGAAGCGGCATAAGTAGCAACTACCAGCATATTGGAAAAGGGTGGTAAAAATACTGCCCTTTCCAACTATGTCGCATGGGGAGAGGTAAAGGTACAATATGAAGGTTCTGGAAGCAAAAAATATAATAAAGATATTTCCGGGCGTTGTTGCACTGAATTCTATAAACGTGGCATTTGAACTGGGAAAGGTGCATTGTATTGTTGGTGAAAATGGTGCAGGCAAAAGTACGCTGATAAAATGCCTTACCGGAGTGTACGAACCGGAAGGTGGAGAGGTTCTGATTCATGGGGAATCTGCAAAGAAAAATAGGAAACTGTTTGAAAAAATTGCCTATGTCCCACAGGAAATTGATTTGTTTTCTGCGATGTCTGTGGCAGAGAATTTGTTTATACCGTTTGAAAGATCAGGCGTTCGGGGAACCATAGATCAAAAAGCGTTGTGCAAAAAAGCAGTGCCCATTATGAAAAAATTTAATATCAATGTACCACCGGAAACACTGGTAAAGGATATTTCCGTATCTCAGCAGCAATTGCTGCAAATTGCCCGTGCCACTGTTTTTGAGGGCTACGAAGTGCTGATGCTGGACGAACCCACCACCAGCCTGACTTCGGATGATGCGGAAAGTCTTTTTGAAACCATCCGTAAGCTAAAACGGGAGAACAAAGCCATTGTGTTTATTTCACACAAACTGGAGGAGGTTTTCCAGCTGGGTGATGTAACCACCATTTTCCGCAATGGGCAACAGGTGGCAGAGGTAGAGACAAATGAGGTGGATGTGCCGTGGATTGTGAAACAAATGACGGGACAGGTATTGGACGAAAAGGAAAGATTCAGCTCTGAAAAAGTATCTGAAGAAGTGCTGCTTAAGGTGGAAAATCTTCGTTCGGAATATTTTGAAGATGCCAGCTTTGAACTAAGAAAAGGAGAGATACTTGGTTTTTCCGGCTTGGTGGGTTCGGGCAGAAGCGAATTGATGCAGGCGGTATTTGGGTATTTACCGGTAATTTCGGGCACGGTATCATACAAGGGAAAGCCGTGGAAGCTGGGTGATACCAACTATGCTGTGGGGCAAGGTATGTTCTACCTGCCAGAAGAACGCAGAAGTCAGGGTATCCTTGCAGATTTAAGTGTGAAAGAAAATGCGTCCATCAGTTTGCTAGGCCAAATTATAAAAAATGGGCTCATTTCAAATAAAAAAGAGGTTGCGAAAACAGAAGAACTGGTGGCAGCCTACAATATAAAAACACCTACCATTAAGAGAGAAATAAAATTCCTGAGTGGGGGAAACCAGCAAAAAGTAATCATTGCGCGTGCCATGAGCTGTCAGCCCAATATACTTATTTTTGACGAACCCACCAAGGGTATCGATGTGGGTACCAAGGCCGAAATTTACCGTTTGATGAAAAAGATTGCAGAAGAAGAGCAAGTAGGTATTATACTCATCTCCTCTGAAATGAACGAAGTGAAGCGATGCTCCAATAGAATTTACACCATGTACAATGGCAAAATTGTGGGCGAATATTCGCAGAATGCGCAGAATGCCGAAATACTGCAATCCATACTGGGGTTGGGCACTGAAAGAAGTGAGGTAATGTAATGGGAGAAATCAAACAAGTATCTATAAAAGAAAAATTTAACACCGTGATGAGGAACAATACAGTGGTTGTCGCAATTATATTGGTTGCATTTTGTGTGGTGGCATCCTTGTTCTCCCCCTATTTTTTAGATGTGTATAATTTACAGTCACTGATGCGTGATATTGCGTTTATTGCGATGATTGCAGTGGGACAATCGCTATTGCTTTTACTGGGAGAGCTGGATCTGTCTGTTGGTGCCGTGGCCTCTATTTGCGGCATACTGGGTGGGCTGATGATGACAAATGCGGGTGTGCCCGCAGGGCTGGCCTTTGCAATTGCTTTGGTTGCAGGACTGGGATTAGGCACATTGAACGGCTTTATCATCACTGCGTTGAAACTGAACGCGATGGTGGCAACAATAGGAATGCAGGGCGTGTATACGGGCATTACGTTGGTAATTACAAAGGGAAAAGCCATTACAGATATTCCCGCGTCCATACTGTTTTTGGGCAAAGACAATGCAGGCGTTTTCCCCATTCCCTTTATTATATCCATTATAGTTTTGGTGCTGGTGTTTGTGTTTGTAACTAAAACACGAACGGGGCGCTATATCTACGCAATAGGAAACAGCAAACCCGCAGCGCAGATACTTGGCATTAAGGTGAATAAAATACGCATGATGTCCTTTGGAATTGTGGGCTTCCTTTCCGCTTTGGCGGGTATGCTGTATGTGGCTAGGCTGGGCTCGGCACAGTCTTCCATTGGTACCAACTGGCCCATGAATTCCATTGCGGCCTGTGTAATTGGTGGGGTGTTGCTTACGGGCGGCGTGGGAAACCCGGCGGGAGCCTACATTGGCGCGGCAATCATTTGCGTTATTTCCAATGTAATTGTGCTGTTTGGCGTGAATATTTACTGGCAACAGGCGGTAAGTGGTATTGTGGTAGTTGCGGCCATTGCGCTGCCTTCGCTGCTGAATATACTGCGCGAGAAAAAGAAGATGAAAACCTTGGCACAAAGCTGATTATAGCTGTGTTTGTAAAGAATAAGACAAAGTAGGTACCTAAATTGGAGAAGAAGTATATCATTGGTGTGGATTCCGGTACCACCCGTATCAAAGCTGTGTTGTTTGATTTGGATGGAAACGAACTTTATGCCAAAGGGATGAAGCTGACGCCGTATACTCCTTACGAGGATTGGTATGAGCAGGACATGAACGAAATATGGGAAAAAGGTGCCGCCTGCATGAAAGAAGTGGTCTCGAAAGTAAATGCCATGCTGATTGCAGCCATTGGTGTAACAGCACAGGGCGATGGCCTGTGGATGATGGACAGCACAGGAAACCCTGTGCGCAAGGGCATGTGTTTTTGTGACGGACGCACTTCAGAAATCATTCAACAGTGGCGCGAGGATGGCACGCTGGAGCAGGCTTTCGATATCAGCGGCACTGCCGCCTTTGGTTCCTCCATTTGTGCGGAAATACGCTGGCTGGAGCAGCACGAGCCAGACAGTATGCAGCGGGCGGCGCATGTGTTTCACTTGAAGGATTGGTTATTCTACAAGCTCACGGGAGAGGTTTCCAGTGACGATACAGACATGTGTATTCCCATGCTGAACGCGAAGACACGCCAATACGACGACAGGCTGTTTCAACTATATGGCATAGAAAAGCACAGGAATAAATTTCCCGCGCTGCGTGTGGAGGGGGAAAACAAAGCCCTTATACGCGGGGATGTTGCGCAAGAAATGGGGCTTGGTCCGAATGTAATTGTAACGGGCGGGCCTGTGGATATCTCGGCAAGTGCGCTTTCCTGCGGGGCGGTGGAAAATGGGCAGGCGCTATCTATTATTGGCACGGCGGCCATTCATTCAGTTGTGCTGGATGAACCCCGGATAGAGCCCCGTATGCTGGGCATGACATTTATGCACTACCCGAAGGACAGATGGATTCGCCTGATGTCCTCTATGTGCGGATCGCCAAATCTGGAGTGGTTTTTGGATAAGCTGGGCGGAGACATCCGCCGGGAAGCGGAGCAAAAGGATGTGAATTTATACGACTATTGTTCACAGATAATCCGGGAAGTACCCATTGGTGCGAATGGAGTTGTGTACTACCCATATTTACTGGCAGGAGGGGAACGTGCCCCCTTCTTTAAAAGTAATATTAAGGCCAGCTTTATGGGTATCTCCTTCAACACAGATATCCGGGATATGCTGCGTGCGGTTTACGAGGGTGTGGCGCTTGCCATGCGGGATTGCTACAGCGCAATACCCACAGAAGTTACAGAAATTATTGTGACGGGTGGCGGCTCGAACAGTGACGAATGGATGCAGATGTTTGCGGATGCAACTGGCAAAGATATTGTTACCTTCCTGGGAAAAGAGCACAGTGCCAGAGGCGCCGCCATCAGTGCAGGCGTTGCGGCAGGTGCATATAGTAGCTATGCAACGGCCATTGCGCAAGTGGCACAGGTGAAAAAAAGATATCGGCCGGATGCTACAAGACACCAAAGGTATACGCAACTGTACAACCTGTACCGGACGGGGTACATGCTGAGCATGGACTGGTGGGACGGTAGAAGCCGTTTTTTGGCTGATTTAGCAGAATAAAAAAGTTGGAGAAAGATATGCAGAATAAAAAAATAAAACAAGAAATTATAGATACCTGCCTATGGTTGCAGGACAAGGATTTGGTGGTGGGCACATGGGGCAATGTAAGCGTTCGTATGGAGGAAAGCAAAACCATTATCATGACACCCAGCAAAATAGCCTACAATGACTTAACACTGGAGGATTTGGTGACGATAGACTACGATGGCAATGTGGTGGAAGGGCACAGAAGCCCCACAACCGAACGCGAGGTACACCGCCTGATTTACCTGAAACGACCTGACATTAAGGCGATTATACACTATCATCCGGTGTATGCTTCCGCAATGTGCGCCACTGGCGAGGCCATACCGCCCATACTGGAAGAAATGACACAAATGGTTGGAGGAGAAGTACCCACCACACCCAACTATGTGCGTGCAGGTATGCATGAGGAGCTAGGGCAAGCGGCGGCAGACTATATTGGAAACAAGAATGCAGTGCTGCTGCGAAACCATGCACCGGTGTGCTGTGGTAAGGATTTGGACTATGCCCGTATTACCTGCCAGGTGGTGGAAAAGGCGGCACGGTGCTATCTTGCATTAAAAGATAAATTTAGTATTAAAGTGATACCGGATGAATTTGTGGAGGTAGAGCACGAACGATTTTTCAAAGACTATGGGCACGAGTGGTAGTATAAATTCTGCCAATATTATTTATGACGACATGCGAAGAACATAACGTTCGATATTGAATTTTTTTCTTTTGAGGATAGATTCTGTTTGCCTAATCATATTAATATTGACCGTACAATATCTATGATAGATATGATTGAAAATGCTGCCACCATTTTCAACATGTCCACGATATTTTGTGGAGTTTTTATAGGGATTGTGGACGATCTTTCAACACACCTATTCGAAAATGAAATTTATGAAACGAAAGAAAAAGAAAAAAAAGAAAACATAAACATTGACATTCGTAAACAAAAATGCTATATTTCACTTAGGAAACAAAAAAACGCAGGTTGATGTGTCTATGCGTTCAAATTTTTTGGCAATCCAGAAACAGTTTACTGAATAACAATCCAATTATGAAGCCAATAACTGCGGCACTGCCGCCTGTTATTTGTGTACCAAAAAAGAGGAGGAAGAAGAATGAAAAAAAGAATTTTACTTGTATCTCTATGTGTTGTGTTGATTGCCGCTATGTTTGCAGGATGCGCGCCTAGTGCGGCACCTGCGGCAACATCGGTTGCGCCGGCAGAGGAAGCAACCGCAGAAGCGCCTGCGGAACCAGAAGCAGCTACACCCAAGGAAGTGCCTGCAGAAGCACCGACAGATGAACCGGCGGAAGCGACTGCTACTGGTGGTGAAGATGTAATTGTTAGCTCTAACCTTGCGTTGGATGACTATACTCCGGCAAAGAAGGAATATAACTTCTACTTTACATACAAGCTGGTACACCCATGGTGGGATGCTGTAGGGCTGGGTCTGGAAGAAGCGAAGAACCAACTGGCGGAAAAAGGAATTACTGTAAACTATGAGTATACAGCACCTGTTACACCCGATGCCATTGACCAGGTAAATCGTCTGGAAGAAGCAGCAGGCAGGAACTTTGATGTAATTGGGGTAGACGTAGCGGATATTAAAATTGTAACACCTACTATTAACAACTTGGTGGAGCAGGGGCAAAAGGTAATGACATTCTCTAGCTCGGATGCTACCAAAGAAGATGGCTGCGAACGCATTGCATACGTTGGTAATACCCACAACTATGAAGACGGCTGTCAGCTGGCTGAGATTTTGGCAGAGCAGATAGGCTATAAGGGACAGATAGCCGCACTTGGCGGTACCATTGGCGCACCCGTTCACGAGCAGCGCATCAAGGGTCTGCAAGATACAATGGAAAAATACTCGGATATTGAAATTGTAGAAATTCAATACGATAATGACCAAGTGGAGCAAGCTTTGACATACACAGAAGGATTCCTGCAAAAGTATCCTGACCTAAAGGGTATCTTCTGCAACAACATGGGTAATCCTATTGGTGCGGCACAGGCAATTGGCGATGCAAACAAAGCTGGAGAAATTGTGTTGGTAGGTATGGATCACGACCTGCGCGCGCTGGAATACCTGCGTGATGGTGTAATTACTGTTTTGGGTGTGCAGGATTGCTTTAAAATGGGTTTCGATACCATGCAGGTTGCAATGAAAATTGCAGATGGTGTGTTGCCGGGAGCAGACACCTACCCCGAGCAGACAGAAGAGCAAACCACATTTATATTCAAGGATGGTGCACAAGAACTGATAGACTTGCTTTATCCCAATTCATAAGGATATATAAACATGTGCGCTGCCCCGAAATGGTGGGGCAGCGCTGTGTTTTGTTAAGCTTAAACAATGGAGGGAAATATGTCTGAGTACATACTTGAAATGAAGGGAATTACAAAAGAGTTTCCGGGTACGCTGGCATTGGATGATGTGAATTTTAATATCAAAGCTGGCGAAATTATGGCACTGATTGGGGAGAATGGTGCGGGGAAAAGCACATTGATGAATGTACTTATGGGAATACATCAGCCCAACAGTGGAAAGCTGTTTTTGCATGGCAAAGAAATAGAGAACAAGGATCCATATGCAGCATTGGAAAAAGGAATTGGTATGGTGCCGCAGGAGCTAAACTTGGTGAAGGATATTTCCATAGCGGAAAATATATTCTTAGGAAACCATCAAAAGAAAAAAAATGGAACCATTGACTGGAATTTAACAACAAAAAAAGCAAGAGAAGTTCTGGCAGAGCTGAGTGTGGATATAGATCCACGCGAGAAAGTAAGCAGCATTAGCGCAGCGTACCAGCAGCTGGTATCCATTGCACGAACTTTGGTGGTGGGAACCCAGATTATTGTATTTGATGAGCCAACAGCTGCTCTTACAATGAATGAAACAAAACATCTGTTTGATAATATAAAAAAACTGAAGGCGCAGGGGAAATCCATTGTCATCATTACCCACCATTTGGACGAGGTGGAGGAACTTTCCGACCGCGTTAGCATTATGCGGGATGGAAAAATGGTAAAGGTGGCCGCCACGAAAGAACTTTCCATAGACGAGATGATTTTTCACATGGCAAACGAAAAGGTGGAGAAATCTGTAAAAGTTCACAGAACCTATGCGGAAGAACACTTTTTTGAGGTGAAAAATTTCAGCCGTGCCAAAGAATTTGAATCAGTAAATTTTTGTGTGCGTCGGGGAGAGATTTTTGGTGTGGCGGGCTTGGTGGGCTCGGGCAGAACAGAGCTTTTCAGTTGTATTTATGGCCTGACAAAAAAGGATAGCGGCACGGTGATACTGGGTGGAAAGGAAGTGAATATCACTTCGCCGAATGTAGCCATAGAGCATGGAATGGGGCTAATGCCAGAGGAACGCCGCAGGCAGGGGCTGTTCCCCGTTACATCCGTATACGAGAATATTATGCTGCCTTCGTACAATATAATGAAGAAGAATGGCATAATAAATTTTCCACTCGTAAAAAAGGAAGCGGACGAGTACATACAGCAGTTGCGCATTAAAACCCCCTCCAATGCGGTGTCTATCAAAAGCCTGTCGGGAGGTAACCAGCAAAAAGCCATACTGGCGCGTTGGATGAAGAAAAACGTAAAGTTGTTGATATTGGATGAACCCACGCGGGGTATAGATGTGCGCGCAAAGGGCGAAATATACAATTTGATTCGCGAAATGGCGGATAAGGGAACCACCGTGGTGGTTATTTCATCCGAAATTGAAGAATTACTAACGGTTGCAGATAGGATGATGGTGATGTTTGAAGGCAAAGTAAAGGGTATTATTACACCGGATGAAAGCTTCAAACGCGAAGATATATTGAAAATTGCATTGCAGTAGCGAGTGGATTGGGAGGAAGAAATGGTATGAATGAGACAATAGGAAAAAAGAACGTTGGAACTATGATAGTCAATGGGTTTAAGAATTTATTGAAATCCACTGCGGGTGCAGTGTTCCTGGTAATGATACTCTTGACCGTGGTGGTGCATTTTGCAACGGGAGGGCTTTTTTACACGCCCTACAATCTTTCCACATTTATGCGGCAGGCATCCTTTGTAATTATAGTGGCATTTGGCCAAACGTTGGTGTTGTTACTGGGGGGGATAGACCTTTCCGTAGCCAGCATTTCCGGTTTGTGCAGTATGATATTTGCGATGCTGGTAATTATGCTGGGGTTAAATCCATTTGTTGCGATTGTTGTGGGTCTTGCTGCAGGCGTGGGAATGGGCGCGTTAAATGGGTTGTTTATTTGTGGGCTGCAATTGACACCATTTATTGTAACTTTGGCAACGGGGGCACTGTTTAAAGGAATTATATATGTTTCCACAAAGGGTGTGCCACTTACAGGAATTCCCGAATCTGTATCGGTAATTGGGCAGGGCACACTGGGCTTTTTGCCATATCCCACATTGATCATGATTATAATAGCCATCATTTTGGTGCTGGTATTAAAATTCACCACGTTTGGTAGGCATGTATATGCGGTAGGTGGCAATGAAGAAGCCTCTAAAATTGTGGGAATACGTGTAAATAAAACCAAAGTGGGCGTGTATTGCTTGGCGGGTTTGTTGTCTGCAGTTGCAGGTGTTTTAATGGTGCTACGCATGGGCGCGTCTCAAGTAAATATTGGCGAGAACTGGGTGATGCCCTCTATTACTGCGGCAGTGTTGGGCGGTACCTCTATGAGTGGAGGCAGCGGCGGTGTAGTGGGAACCATTGTGGGTGGTTTTTTAATGGGAACCATACAGTACAGCATAAGCCTAATGGGTATCTCCTCCTATTGGGAGCAGATAGTGATTGGTTTGGTGGTGCTGGTGGCTATCTCCATAGATGCCCTTCGCCGTAAAAAACAAGCAGCTGTTTGACAGCTTGGAAATGTAGCGTGCAAAGCGGTGCAAACCAGAAAGGTAAGGATACTTCATATGAAATATGGTATTTGCTATTGTTACTGGAGTAAAGACTGGGAGGGAAATGACTACCCAGAAAAGATAGAACGGGCGCGTAAATGTGGCTTTGATGTATTGGAAATTTTTTATGGACGAGTGCTTACAATGCAGAAAAAAGAAATAGATGACATTTTGGCTGCATGCAAGGCGCAAAATGTGGAAATATACTGTACAGGTGGTTTTGGAAAAGGGGAAGATTTGTCTTCCACCGATGCAGAGGTACGTAAAACTGCAGTAGAATATGCCCAAAACGTGGTTCGTGCAATCAACAAAATAGGCGCGCGCAACTTCTCGGGTATCAACTACAGCGCTTGGTGCGATTTTGACTATCCGGAACTTAAGGCGCAGCGCACCGAATATGCGGCTGAGTCGCTACGACAGGTTGCAAAAACAGCCGGAGAGTACGGTGTAAGCTGGAATATGGAAGTGGTAAATCGCTTTGAGAGCTTTATGCTAAACACGGCAGCGGAGGCCAAGGCGCTGGCAGATGCAGTGGATAGCCCATATATCAATATACTTCTGGATATTTTTCATGGTATGGTTGAAGAAGACGATCTAGCGGCAGCTGTTCGAACAGCAGGCAAACGCTTGGGGCACTATCATGTTGGTGCAAACAACAGGAAATTGCCGGCTGCGGGCAGTTTTTTGCCTTGGGCAGAAGTGGGGAAGGCATTGCGAGATATTGGCTACAACAAGTGCGTTTCTTTCGAGCCGCTGGTGCACGAAGGTGGTACGGTGGCGCTGGAGGGTGGCAGTGTGTGGCGTTCCATGCTACCCGAAGGGACAAACGACAAGATGCTTGACCGTATGTTAATGGAATCGCTGGCGTTTGTAAAAGGGCATGTAGAGGGTTAGTACAACTAATTGAATGGCATATGGCGGAGGTGCAGGCATGAAAAAATATTTTATAGGAATCGATTCTGGAACCACCAGTATAAAGGCAGTTTTATTCGACTTTTCCGGCAACGAGATAGACAAGGCAGCATACCCCCTTACCGCCATCTTTCCAGAGGAGAACCAGTATGAAGAGGATATGCTGGAAATTTGGGATAAGGCAAAAACATGCATACAGGAGGTCACTTCCCGCAACAAAGACAAGCACATTGTAGGGTTGGGCATCACCGCGCAAGGCGATGGGCTGTGGCTGCTGGATAAGAACTGCCAGCCTGTGCGCAATGGCATTTGCTTTTGCGATGGACGCGCAGCAGAAGTGGTGGATCGCTGGGTAACGGATGGCACCTGCGACAAACTGTTTGAATTGACCGGCACACGCGTTTTCACCGGCAACCAAAATGGTATAGTGAAGTGGATGGACGAACACGAGCCAGAGAGCTTGGAGAAGGCCAAGTACTTCCTGCACCTGAAGGATTACCTGTTCTTTAAAATGACGGGCGAAATTACCACAGATGCCACAGATCAGTCGCTAATTTTCCTGAACCAGAACACACGGCAATATATGGATGAAGTGTTCACCCTATGTGGCATGGAAAAGTATCGGAACAAATATGCACCACTCAAGGAAGCAAAGGACAATGCTTTCAAAATATTGCCTCAGTTGGCAGACAAGCTGGGGCTGCCACGGGATGTGCTGGCAACCTCCGGCCCAATGGATGTGGCGGCCTGTGCGCTGGGCAGCGGTGTGGTTGAAAAGGGGCACTGTTGCTCCATCATTGGCACAGCGGCACTGCACGAAATGGTGCTGGACAAGCCCCTGCAGGATGATATTCGGGCGGGAATGACCATTACCCATGTAATGGAGGAGCGCTGGCTGCGGTTGATGGCCTCTCTGGCGGGCACTCCCAATTTGGAGTGGATGCTGCAAACCATGGGCAAGCAAATTCAGCTGGATGCCGCTGCTGCGGGCGAAAACGTGTATAACCACATGGAACAAATGATTGCGGATGTACCTATTGGCTCCAACGGCGTGATGTACCATCCCTTCCTGCTGGCGGGCGGGGAACGCGCACCCTTTACAGATTCGCGTGCACGGGCAAGCTATACCGGCATTAGCGTAACACATTCTTTGTCAGATATTGTGCGTGCCACCTACGAGGGAGTGGCCTTTGCCATGCTGGATTGTTACCTGCATATGCCGCTTCCCATTGCACAGGTAACAGTATGTGGCGGTGGATCGGGCAGCGCTGTGTGGTGCCAAATGTTTGCGGATGCATTGGGCACCACCATTGTAACAGTGAAGGGGGAAGAGCTGGGCGCAAAGGGCGTGGTAATAAACAATGCTGTGGTACAGGGATTTTACAGCAGTTACATTGAGGCAGTGCAAAAAACCGTGCAAACCAACTGGGTGTACCACCCTGATATGGACAAACATGCACAGTATCTTAAATTTTACCAGCTGTACAAGATGACATACGAAGCCACTCAACCCACATGGAAAAAGAGGGCTGAACTACTGAAGCTATAGTATTAAGAACCAATAGAAAAATAGTGAATAAAATAAAGTGAGAGATATGAGATACGAACAGGAAAGAATTGAAATAATTAAAATATGTCACCTGATGCAGAAGATGGACTTTTTTATTGGCACATGGGGCAATGTAAGCATGCGAATGGGTGAACATATATTGCTGACGCCCAGCCGTGTGGACTACAACGTTTTGCAGCCGCAGGACATGGTGCTAATAGACTGGGATGGCAACCGTGTGGAGGGAGAACGAACGGCAACCTCGGAAAAGGAAGTGCACCGACAAATTTACCGCGTTCGTCCGGATGTAAATGCCATTATACACGCGCATACGAAAAAGGCAATGGCGATTTCTACAACCCCCACGCGTGAAGTTCCGTGCATGGTAGAGGAAATGTCTCAATTGCTGGGTGGAGCTATCCCCATCGCTGGCGAATATGTGCCTGCAGAAAAGCACTTTGAACTGGGTGAAATGGCGGCCAAAACCATT
The DNA here is from genome assembly GCA_964592125.1 of uncultured Christensenella sp. Classification (GTDB taxonomy): domain Bacteria; phylum Bacillota; class Clostridia; order Christensenellales; family Christensenellaceae; genus UBA5399. The sequence continues at coordinate 2,020 of CAZQBV010000021.1, read as the reverse complement.
GGTGATAAAAGTGGCGTTATTTTAAAAAACCATGGCTCGGTGGCTTGCGGAAAAGACATGGACGAGGCGGTGCTGGTAGCCAAAGTAATAGAAAAAGCCTGCGATATTTATTTGTCTGTACTGGGGAAAATAGCTGTGCAGGAAATTCCGCTACGCTACGTGGAGTCGGAGCGCTATCGCTTTTTGCATACCTACGGGAAAGAAAACACCTAAGAAACTACTGGGGTGATTTTTTCAAATAAGCAAGCCCAAGTGGAAGTTGTGTTAGAATGTGTGGCTTCTGCTTATTTTTATTTACGAATATTCAAAGAACGGAAAAAAGAGCCAAGACAATGGGCAAATAATATGCTATGATAAAAAAATACAAATTTATTTTTAAAAATAAATAAACCAAGTATCAGATTGGTGAAAAGTGTGTGTAGTTTGCATAACGAAAAAACAATTCGGTAAGAGGGTAGCGAATGTTTAAAGCAGCGCGTTTATCAAAAATAAAGGAAATTATTTTGGATAGGGGACAAGTGGATGTAAATACCCTAAGTGCCCTATTAAAAGTTTCGGATGTAACAATTCGCAGTGACCTAGAGTTACTAGAACAGGAAAAATTTATCTATCGCACTTATGGCGGTGCAGTTCTGAACGAAGACTATAAGCGGCAGCAGGCCGTGCAAGAGAACATCATGGGTGCCAATCTGGAATATGACAGGAACAAGGAATACGTGGGGCAGGTTGCGGCAGAGCTGGTAGGTGAAAATGAGTGGATTTTCATTGGTCAGGGCGTTACCTGCTATTTTGTAGCAAAGGCGCTGTTAAACAAAGCAAATGTAAATGTGGTTACCAACAATTTGTATGTAGCGGGGGTGCTTTCTGGCAACAAAAGTTCCAATGTAATGATGACCAGTGGCAGCCTGGTGCACAACCAAATGTGTCTGGTGGGGGATATGTCGCTAAAGTTTTTGGAAGGCATTTTTATTGCGAAAGCAATTATTGGGGTGGGCGGTGTGGATATGAACAGTGGTTTCACCGTTTCCAATTCTACGGAATCCAACATCATTAGCAAATTAAAAAAAATCTCCAAAAAGCTTGTTATTGTAGCCGACTATACAAAATTTGATTCATCTTCTCTTATGAGCATTGGCTCACTTACCATGGCAGATATGGTGGTAACTAACGACAATATTCCCGAAGAATACAAATCTTACTTTTTTGAAAATGGTGTGCCAATTTACACTTCGTATAAAATAAAAACATCTTCCATAAGGGGTGAGGGTGAATAATGCCACAACCGCTGCTTAGGCTGAAAAGCATAAGCAAAACTTACCATGAGATAAAGGTGCTTTCTGGTATTAACTTGCAAATAATGCCGGGGCAAGTTTGTGCGTTGATTGGCAGCAATGGCGCTGGAAAAACCACACTTACCAAAATTGTCACAGGGGAAACCAAGCCCTCTGGTGGAACTTTGCTTTTTGAGGGCAAGGAGGTAGAAGTAGCCTCTCCCTATGCAGCCAAAAAGCTGGGCATTATTAGTTGCACCCAAGGCATTGCGGTGTTTGATGAACTGAGCATAACTGAAAACCTGTTTCTTGGAAGTGAACTGAAAAACGGTGCGGTGCTGGATTGGCGTAGAATGAATGAAACAACAGAGGATATGCTAAGACGGTTTGGAGTGGATGCAAAACCAAACCGAAAAATGGGGCAACTTTCCCTTGCGGAAAAATATTTGGTGCAATTTGCCCGCTGTCTAATTACTCCATACAAGTTGGTGGTGCTGGACGAACTGACAGATTCGCTGACCATGGCAGAAGTAACAAAGGTGTATGCTGCGGTGGACGAATTAAAGCAAAAAGGCACTGCGTTTATTTATATTACACATCGCATAGAGGAGGCAATTAAAATTGCAGATGTAATTGCGGTGATGAAAGATGGCAAGATGGCAGCCTGTATACCCGCAGGCCATGCGGGGCAAGATGTGATTGCGCAAAAAATGTTGGGCAAAGATATAAAAAAACATTACCCAAAGCTT
>CAZQBV010000020.1:0-35555 GCA_964592125.1 uncultured Christensenella sp. | reverse complement strand
AATCTCTTGTTCTGAAAATTGCCCCTCCCGGGCATGCCAACGCAACAAATCCAGAACAGTTATTTGCAGCGGGCTATAGCTCTTGCTTCAACGGAGCTTTGGCGCTTGTGTTACAACGAGAGAAAATAGAAGCAGAAAGCACCATTACCGCTATTGTTTCATTATACGAAAGAGACACTTCCGACTATATCGTGGGTGTAGAACTTGAAGGGCATATTCAAGGCCTCTCTAAAGAGAAAACCCAGGAACTGCTGGAAAAAGCAAATCTGGTTTGCCCATACTCCAAGGCAACAAAAGGAAATATAGAGGTAACTTTGAAAGCTGTATAACAAACAATCGCCCTTCAAAAACACTCTTTATGCCGATTGACAGTAGCTACAATGTGTGTTAAATTGATAAACAGGGAATGAAGTTCTCCCTTGGCGTAATGTCTAAACCGCTATTTAGCTGATGACTTCTGTGGATTGTCGCAGAATCGTCAGCTTTTTTGATTCTGTTGCAAACAATAGAGTATGAGGTGAATTGAATGTTAATTAGTCTGGCGCTCATCTTTATATGCGGCTTGTCCCTTGGCGCTATATTTCAAAAATTAAAACTACCCAGTTTAATCGGAATGCTATTAACCGGCGTTATTTTAGGGCCTTTTGCACTGAACCTAATTGACGCTTCTATACTGGGCATCTCTATAGACTTGCGGCAAATTGCACTGGTTATTATACTAGCACGGGCTGGGCTTTCCCTAGATATCAAAGACCTGAAAAAGATTGGCCGGCCTGCTATACTCATGTGCTTTGTTCCCGCTTGCTTCGAAATAGCTGGCATGGTACTTTTGGCACCTAGGCTTTTGGGTATTTCTATGTTGGACGCAGCCATTATGGGCACAGTCATTGCGGCTGTATCGCCCGCCGTTATTGTTCCGCGTATGCTAAAGCTTATGCAACATGGCTATGGCGATACCCGCAAAATACCGCAGTTGGTTATGGCAGGTGCATCTGTAGATGATGTTTTCGTTATTGTTTTATTCACCTCTTTTGTGGGTTTGTCTGGTGGGGGGCAGCTATCCGCATGGCAATTTGCTTCAATACCACTATCCATTCTGACCGGAATTGCAGTGGGCGTGGCCACAGGCTTCGTCCTAAATATGCTATTCAAAAAGTTTCATATAAGAGATTCCATAAAAGTATTGCTGCTGCTAAGCCTTTCCTTCATCTTCGTTTTTATGGAAAAATCATCAGAGAACATTCCCTTTTCGGGCTTGTTGGCTGTTATGGCAGTTGGCATTACCTTGGTCAGCCTGCATCCCAATTTGGCAAAGCGCCTCTCTGGCAAGTTTTCTAAACTATGGGTAGCTGCAGAGGTTTTGTTGTTCGTTTTGGTTGGTGCAACTGTAGATATTCAATACGCTCTATCTGCAGGGCTCACAGTTGTTTTGCTTGTACTCGCAGTGCTTGCCTTCCGCATGGCAGGGGTGTATGTTTGCTTGCTGAAAACTCAGCTAACCGCAAAGGAGCGACTGTTTTGTATGATAGCCTACACACCCAAGGCCACCGTGCAGGCAGCCATTGGCGGCATACCGCTGGCTATGGGGCTGCCCTGTGGGCAAATTGTGCTTACTGTGGCCGTTATTTCTATTTTAATCACTGCACCACTGGGTGCGTTTGGTATAGACCGCAGCTACAAGAAGTTGTTGGAAAAACGGCATACACGTGAGGAGCAGAACACTCTGGAAATTGGATAAAAAAAGATAGCATAGGCATCACTTCTGAAATTTTTCACTGTTTCGCATTTGCCCACTTTTAAGAGAAAACAAAAAAATGCCATTCACATAGCACTTCCCCAACTTAAATAAAACTATATTTTCCAACATCACGTTTTTTATATCACAAGTAATTTAAAAATAAAGACCCAAAGTGCCGTATGCCTTGTATTCTAATACCCGCCTCTCGGCAGGTGGGTATCCTACTGTTCACTTTAGGCTTCCCACGCGTAGCAGGCTTGCACACAGATCCCAAACATGGATTCCCGAAACTAGAATGTGGGTTTAAAATCAAAGCAATACGCACACCCCAGGAAACTTGTTCGCTTCTTGTTTATTATAATAGCACAGCTTCTGGTGCTTGTAAACCCCGGGCTTGCTTCCCATATATCATGTCAAAGCAAATATTCAGAACAACCTATTTTTATATGAATTGTTCATAAACTGCTTCATTTTAGTTGCATTGCTGTTATAATAAATAGAACAAAGGAGAAGTTTTTTATGAGTTTGATTGCAAAACAATCTATGGCACAATACAAGTTACTTTTGCTGTATTTGCTGAATGTCAACCCCAAGTGCCCAGATCAGCAGGCCCCCAATGCCGAAAAGGATGCGCTTGCACTTACCGAGCTGCAAATGATGCGCATTACAGACGAGCTGGGGTTCATGCACTATTTTGATCTCAAAGAATGTTTATTTGAACTAAAAGAAAGCAATCATATTTATATAGAAACTACTCCACAGGCAGTTTTGTACAGTATCACACCCAGCGGCAGGCATATAATAAATGTTTTAGTGAACGACCTGCACTTGTCTTCACGAAATGCCATCAGTGAATACATGGCCGAAAACTACAAGGAGCTAGAAAAAGAATCCCAGTTTGTCAGCGAGTATTTAAAGCTAGGCGAAAACGAATATCGTGTTACTCTAAAGGTTCTGGAGAAAAACTCCGCCATATTTGAAATTAATGTTGTTGTCTATTCCAAGCAACAGGCCAAGGATATTTGCAAGAAATGGAAAGACAATGCGGTTTCTGTCTATAAAGAATTAATGCTCCAGCTGTCGTAATACAAAGGGCACAAGGTAAAACGATCCGCATACCACCACAATCCCCTTTTTAAAGTGGGCAATCTCCTTGGCATATTCAAAAGCATAGCTTGGATCCTCCATCGATTGCGCATTGTTAAAATGCTTCACATACTCCTTAGCAGGCAACCCATGTTTTTTATTTGCGCAAGTACACAGCACAACATCTGCAAAGGAACAAATCCCCTGCGCCACAGCCGCAACATCCTTGTCCTCCATAATAGCAGTCAATGCAACAACATACTTTTTTCCAAAGTACTTTCTTACTGTAGTAGCAAGTTCCTGTATCGATGCCTCATTGTGGGACACATCAATCAACACACCATCGCAATACTGAACTCTTGCCGCAATACTTGTATGCTCCAGCCCTGCTGCTATTTCCTCGGGCGACATTCCCAGTTCGTATGCGGCAATGGCTGCCACACAGGCATTTTGCACCTGCACAGGCGAAGCCGCCTGAATGTGTACCTTATCCAAAACCAAATCCCCATACCGAAATGTAAAGGTTTGCCCTTCCATATCGGCCTGTTTCATGCGTATGGCTTTTTCATCCAGCACAATCAGCCGCGCATCCATGCTGTCGCAGCTTTGATGAATTACTTTCATCACTTCTGTGGGTTGGGGGTGGCATATCACCGTACTACCCCATTTTATAATGCCACACTTTTCTCGGGCAATCTTCATTAATGTATCACCCAAGTGCTGCATATGGTCGAAGCTAATGGGTGTTAGTATCTGCATGGTAGAATCTATCACGTTGGTCTGGTCTTTTCTTCCACCCAATCCCGTTTCTATCACCGCATATTGCGCATTGTTATCCGCAAACCACTGCATTGCGGCTTTAAACCACACGCCAAACAGTGTCCACACCTCTGGGTGCTCCTCACCGCCCTGCGCTTCTTCCATGTAGCTTTCATATTCAGGCAGACCAATTTGCTTGCCATTCAAAACAAAGCGTTCAGTAGGCGAAACAATATGCGGTGAAGTAAACAACCCGCAACTATGATGCTGCCAAAGTATTGCAGCAAGATATTGCGCGGTAGAGCCTTTGCCGTTTGTTCCCGCCAAATGAATCAATTCCATCAGTTTAGTTTCTCCAAGAATGCAAGACGCTCATCTAGTTTAGCCTTAATCTCTGTAAACTTCTCCACTTTTTCTCGTTCTTCTTCCACCAGTGCCGCTGGCGCTTTGTCCATAAATCCTTTGTTTTTCAGCTTGCCTTGGGCACGCGCAATTTCCTTGCTATTCGCATCAACTTCTTTTTTAATGCGTGTTATTTCGGCTGCCACATCTATCATTTCGGCCAACGGCAAAAATGCCTCCCCCACAACACTCACAACCGACACGCTATTCTCCGGCACTTCACTCTGGCTTTTTACAATTCGCACCTCGCTAGAGTATGCCAGCCGCTTGATATACTCCGCACAAGCATGAATCGCCTCGTCCTGCTCTGTCAAAACCGTAAGCACCACTTTCTTAGATGGCGGCACATTCATTTCGGAACGTAGGTTTCGCACGGCACGAATCAGCTCCATCACTTCCTGCATCATACCCGCCTGCTTTTCATGCCCCGCATATTTTACTTCCGGCCAGCTGGAAAGCATAATCGTTTTCTCCGCTTCCGGCAGCGATGTAAATATTTCCTCTGTAATAAAGGGCATTAAGGGGTGCAACAATTTCAATGTGTTCTTTAGCACATACACCAGCACATTTACAGTAGCCTGCTGCAACGGTTCATCCTCTCCATACAGGCGTGGCTTGGCCATCTCTATATACCAGTCGCACAGCTCGCTCCATGTAAATTCATACATGCGCTGCGCAGCCAGCCCCAGCTCCATTTTGTCCATCCATTCCGTAACATCACTTATGGCTTCATTCATGCGCGAAAGAATCCATTTATCACCAATATCTAGCTTGGCTTCGTCTATTTCTCCCACACCGTTCTTAATGTTCATCATCACAAAGCGGGAAGCATTCCATATCTTATTGGCAAAGTTGCGTGCCGACTCCACCTTTTTTTCAAAGAAACGCATATCGTTGCCCGGGCTTACCCCAGTGGCCAGCGAGAAGCGCAGCGCATCCGCACCATATTGGTCTATTACCTCCAGTGGGTCTATGCCATTGTTCAGCGATTTAGACATTTTCCTGCCCTGTCCATCCCGCACAATGCCATGTATGTTCACAAATTGAAACGGCGGCTTGCCCATTAGCTCTATGCCCATAAATATCATGCGCGCTACCCAGAAAAATATAATATCATAGGCCGTTACCAGCACATCTGTGGGGTAGAAATACTCCAGTTCCGGTGTTTTATCCGGCCACCCCAGTGTGGAGAAAGGCCACAAACCGGAAGAAAACCATGTGTCCAGCACATCCTCGTCCTGCTTGAATGCAGTGCAACCACACGCGCACTGTTCAGGCATTTCCACATCCACCACCAGCTTGCCACACTCTGTGCAGGTATAGGCAGGTATGCGGTGCCCCCACCAAAGCTGGCGAGAAATGCACCAATCCTTTATGTTGTACATCCAGTTGAAATACACCTTAGAGAAGCGATCGGGTATAAACTGCACCTCTCCCTCTTCCACTGCTTTTATGGCTGGCTCTGCCAACGGCTTCATCTTTACAAACCACTGTTTGGAAATAATAGGCTCTATTACCGTGTTGCAGCGGTAGCACTGCCCCACATTGTGTTTATATTCCTCTATCTCCACCATCTGCCCAAGCGCCTGCAGGTCTGCCACAATATTCTTGCGCGCCTCGTACCTGTCCTGCCCGTTGTATTTTCCGCCCTGCTCGTTTACTTTTCCGTCGTCGTTCAGCACACGAATCATAGGCAGGTTGTGCCTCTGTGCCACTTCATAGTCATTTGGGTCATGCGCAGGTGTAATCTTCACCGCACCCGTGCCAAATTCCGTATCCACATAGCTGTCCGCCACCACAGGTATGGCTTTGTCCATCAGCGGCAGTATTACATTTTTACCAATCAAATGCGCATAGCGCTCATCATTGGGGTTCACCGCTACAGCCGTGTCACCCAGCATGGTTTCCGGCCGAGTGGTGGCCACAATCACGCCCTCGCTGCCATCCTCACCATGGTAGCGAATATGCCACAGGTGAGAATCCTTTTCTTCGTATTCCACCTCTGCATCCGAAAGTGCAGTCTCGCAGCTGGGGCACCAGTTTATAATGCGGTCTCCCTGATAAATCAAGCCCTTGTCGTACAGCTGCTTGAAAGCAGCTTTCACAGCGCGGCTCAATCCCTCGTCCATGGTGAAGCGCTCTCGCTGCCAATCCAAAGAAGACCCCAGTTTTTTCAGCTGGTTTACAATACGGCCACCGTACTGTTCCTTCCACTCCCAGGCACGTTCCAAAAATCCTTCCCGGCCAATGTCGTCCTTGGTTAGCCCTTCCCCAGCCATTGCCTCTATTATTTTCACTTCGGTTGCTATGCTGGCATGGTCTGTGCCCGGCATCCACAATGCAGAATAGCCCTGCATACGCTTTGTGCGTATCAGCGCGTCCTGTATGGTATTATCCAGCGCATGCCCCATATGTAGCTGCCCTGTAATATTGGGCGGGGGTATTACAATGGTAAACGGTGTTTTTTGCGCATCCGGCACCGCATGGAAATACCCATTTTCCATCCATGTGTCATATATTCTATCTTCAGTTTCTTTTGGGTTATAAACCGTGCCCAGTTCTTTTGCCATGTACATCCTCCATTCAATCTATCCAAACAAATACGAACAACCTAAACAAACAGTATCAGCAAAAATCCCGCAAACACAATGCCTAGGCCAATTAGTTTTACAATAAGCGCCGCATGCTTCGTGCGCATTTTAGCAGATATCCTGCCCGACAGAAACGTAATCAACGCACCTGCAAGCAGTGCTGCAAGACCCACGATTTTATACACTGTCATTTCAGAAAAAAAAGCCATTCGTTGCCCCTCAAAAATTTGGTTATATACACTAGATTATACCTGTTCAATTTTAAAATGTAAACGTTTTGGTAGCAATCGTAAAACGCGTGTATAAAATGTGTAAAAAACCACATAAAATGTTTCAAATGCATAGCAAATAGATTATAATAAAATAAATCGTTTTATATGTTTTATATAATATAGTAACACAAGCTCTAAAGAGAGGACAATAATGGCAGAAAGCAAGTGCAAATATCTGATCAACCGGGATTTAAGCTGGTTGAAATTCAACTTACGTGTATTGGAGGAAGCGGAAGATCCCGCTACACCGCTTTTCGAACGACTCAATTTTATTTCCATCTATCAAAGCAATCTCAGTGAATTCCTTAGGGTGCGTGTAGGTAGTCTTTCCGATCGCTCACTATTAAAAAAGGATGAAATAGATGTTCGCTCCTGCATGAACACACAGGAGCAATTGTGTGCCATAAACAAAGAAATCAGCCGTATTATGCCGAGAAAAACAGCCGTGTTGCGGCAGGTTTTAAAGCAACTGGAAAAGCACGGCATTTACTATCGTTCGGGGCAGAAATTAACAAAGTATGAGCAACGTTTCCTGCAGCGTTATTTCGAGCGCAATGTTCTGCCACTGCTTTCTCCTCATATTATAGACAAGCACCACCCCTTCCCCTTCCTACAGAATGACATTGTTTACATTGCTGTTCTGCTAAAAAGCAAAAGCGGCAACCAGCGCCTAGGCATTATACCGGCCAGCGGCTATTTCGAGCGGCTGCTGCTGCTGCCCAGCAAATATGTTAAGTTTACTTTAATAGAGAACCTTATTTACTTATTTGCCAGCAAAGTATTTCCCAAACACAAAATTGTAGATAAAACCATTTTTTCCATTACCCGCAATGCGGATATTGATGCCGATTCGGCCTTTTTTGATTATGATATCAGCTACCGGGATATTATGGAGATTATTGTTAAAAAACGCACGCGGTTGCAACCCATTCGTTTGGATATGGTACACCACCGTTCTGCCGATATAGAAAAACAATTGTGCAAACATCTTGGTATCAATAGCGATCAGGTGTTTTTCAACGAAATGCCTGTTATGCTAAATTTTGTAGGAGATCTTAGAAAAGAGCTGCAGAACGAACAGTACCAGCATCTGTTTTATCAACCACTTGTGCCCCAGCTTACCAACAGGCTGGATCATACCAAGCCGTTGATACCACAGCTGCTAAAAAAGGATGTGTTACTTTCCTACCCCTACCACGATATCAAAACCTTTGTGCGGTTGCTGGAGGAAGCAGCCACAAATCCACGCGTTATCTCCATCAAAATCACTTTGTACAGGGTAGCACAGAGTTCCCGCATTGTGGATGCTTTGATTCGCGCTGCAGAAAATGGCAAGGAAGTAATTGCCGTGGTAGAGCTACGCGCCCGGTTCGATGAATCCAACAACATTGACTGGTCAAAACGCCTTCAGGAATCCGGCGTTTCCGTCATTTATGGCATAGCAAATTACAAGGTGCATTCAAAGCTGATGCTGATGACTATGAAAAATGGCAACAATGTTAACTTTATTACGCAAGTAGGCACTGGCAATTACAACGAAAAAACAGCAAAGCTGTATACCGACTTATCTTATATCACTGCCAATGAGGAGATTGCCGTGAATGCACAGGATGTATTTAGAAATCTGTGTATGGGCAGCCTAGTGGAAAGCTCTCCCTTGCTTCTGGTGTCGCCACTTACTTTAAAGCCGGGTGTACTGCAATTGATAGAGGAAGAAATTGGATATGCCAAAGCCGGTAAGCCGGCCAAGCTAGTGTTTAAGCTGAATTCCATGAGTGACACAGATATCATCAATAAACTGGTGGAGGCTTCGGATGCTGGTGTGGAAATAGAGCTGATGATTCGCGGCATATGTTGCCTTACTGTAGAAAAAACGGGCAAAACACGCAACATAAAGATTTATAGCATTGTAGGGCGTTTTTTAGAGCATTCCCGTATCTATTTGTTCGGCACAGACAAACGGCAAAAACTGTATATTTCTTCCGCAGATTTCATGTCACGCAATACAGAGCGCCGTGTAGAGGTAGCCATACCAATTCATGACCCAAAAATGAAAAAACAACTGCTGGAAATTCTGGAAGTCACATTATCCGACAATGTGAAAAAGCGCCAGCAGGTGGGCAACGGAGAATATAAACTTGTAGAGCGGCAGAAAGACGAGCCCGCTATCAACAGCCAAATAGAGCAATACAAATGGGCATACGCACAAGCCGAAGCCGAATTTCCAGAGGAATAGCCATGAGTTTCTACCAAACTGTTTATGCCTTGGTACAGCAAATTCCCAAAGGCAAAGTAGCTTCCTATGGGCAAATTGCACGGGCGGCGGGCAACCCACGCGCCTCACGCGCCGTGGGCTATGCGCTGCATGTAAACCCAGACAACAGCACCATCCCCTGCCACCGCGTGGTAAACCGCGAGGGACGGCTGGCACCCGGCTTCGCCTTTGGCGGCACACAGGCGCAACGCCATCTTTTGCAGGCCGAGGGTGTACCCGTAAATGACGATGGTTATGTTGATATCAAAAAGTATCAATACCACTTTCATCCGAATCTCAAATAAGAAAAAAAGCCGCCCCAGTTCATTTCACCCAGACAGCCCAATTTATTCTTTTAGCACACTTTTGGCATAACTGCTTTGGTTTTTTGCGGTCCTATTCCACATAGTGCCGTAATCGAAAAGTTGCCCCCATTTTCTCCGAGAGCTTTTGGCATGTTTCTATATCTTCTTGGCTAATTACATCCACCACGGAAAAAACCACCTTGATACCGCTCTGTACGCAGAGGCGCGCAAAATCCAGCATATGCTCATATCCGGCTTCCCCATACTCACAGTTTGTCACCATATTGTATTTAGTGGCATCTGCTTCATTTAGGCTAATAGACACTTCATCCACCACGTCCTTTAGCTCTGGCACTACATTTCGCCCATGGTATTCATTTGCATGCCCATTGGTATTCAGGCGTACATACCCGCCATAGCCTTTCACATAGCGTGCAATTGCCACCAGTTCGTCCAACTTTATGGTTGGCTCGCCGTAACCGCAAAACACCACATCGCTTTTATCTTTGGCAAGTTCGCTGATTACCTGCTGTGCTGTGGGCTCCTTCTCCAGCCACAGATGGTACCCGCCCACCCCCTCATTGCTATTGCGAATACAGAAAGTGCAATCGTTGGTACATTTGTTGGTTAAGTTGATGTAGGTATCGTTTCCCAGTTTATATGTGTATACGTCCATTTCATTCCTATCCATGCAATGCAAATAATCGTATTGCATTGTTCGTTGTCATTTCTTCAATTTCCTCAAAGCGCATTTTTTTTAGTTCCGCCAGCTTTTCCACCACCAGCCGCACATGCTCCGGTGTATTTCGCTCTCCACGGTGTGGCACAGGTGTCATATATGGGCTGTCCGTTTCCACCAGTAGCCGCTCCAACGGCGTTTCTATTGCCGATTGCACAGGTTTTTTTGCATTTTTAAAGGTAAGCATACCACCATAAGCAATATAGTACCCCAGCTCCACCAGTTTCTGCATGGTTTCCACACTGCCGGAAAAGCTATGCATAACACCCATTACATCTCCAAATTCAGCCAGTATAGCAAGTGTATCCGCAGTTGCCTCTCTGCTGTGTACCACCACAGGCAGCTTCAGTTCCCTTGCCAGTTGCATTTGCTGGCGAAATACCTGTTGTTGTGTTTCTCTGGGGCTAAAATCATAATGATAGTCCAGCCCAATTTCGCCTATGGCAACCACCTTAGGCTGCTTTGCCAAACTCCTCAGCTCCGCCTCATAAAAGGTATCCCACGCTTTGGCATCGTGCGGATGTATGCCCACCGCTGCATACACGCCACGGTATTCGTTTGAAAGCGCCGCAGCACGTATGGCAGTGTCCATGTCGGAGGCGCACTCTATCACAATGCCCACACCCTTCATGGGCAATTCTTCAATCAGGGCATCCCTTTCACCATCGTATCTTTCGTCCAACAAATGGGCATGGGTATCTATCAGCATGCTTTTACTCCTCTATTCCACCAGCAGTCCATCCGGCGCATCCACCGTCAAAAGTTTTATATTGGGATTTTCCCCCACTGCCAGTATCATCCCTTGGGACAGTATGCCCCGCAGCTTAGCAGGTTTCAGGTTTGCCGCAATAATCACCGTTTTGCCTACCATTTCCTCTGCAGAATAGCTTTGGCGTATTCCCGAAACAATGGTTCGCTGCTCCTGCCCACACTGTACAGTCAACTTTAGCAAGCGATCTGCCCCTTCCACAGTTTCGCAAGCAGTTACCTTTGCGGTTTTCAGCTGCACTTTACGGAATTCTTCTATGCTTAGCTCTGCAGGTGCTTCTTCCTGCTTGGCTTTCTTTTCGGCTTGTTTTTTCGGCGCAACTTGCTTTGCCAGCTCTTCCAATTCTTTGGGAATATCAATACGCGGAAATATGGAAGGTCCTTTGTTTACCCTCAATCCCGATATCTTTGCACCATAGCACCTTACGCTGTCCATAGTGGCCAGTTTCCACGCATCCATACCCAGCTGATGACGTATGTGCATTGCTGTGTTGGGCATCACGCTTTCTACCAGCACACTTACAATGCGCAGTCCCTCTGCAAGGTGATACATTACGCTGGCAAGGCGTGGCCTCTTGGCTTCCTCTTTTGCCAGTGCCCACGGCATGGTTACATCTATGTATTTATTCATTGCCCCTATATAGTGCCACACTTCTTCCAAGGCATCGGCAATTTGCAAGGCGTCCATCTTTTCTTCAAAATGTACAGCCAATTCCTTTGCTATGTTGGTTAGCATGCTGTCTTCTTGCTCGTTTGTCTGCTTATTTTCAGGTATCGCACCGTCAAAGTATTTTTCAATCATAGCCACAGTGCGCGAAAGCAGATTGCCTAGGTCATTCGCCAAATCTGCATTGATGCGACTCAAAAGCAACTCGTTGGAAAAAACCAAGTCATTGCCCAGCGGCGCTTCCCGCATTAGGAAATACCGCACCGCATCCGAACCATAGCGCCCCACCAGTACATTGGGATCCACCACATTGCCCTTAGATTTGCTCATCTTGCCGCCCTGCAAAGTGAGCCAACCATGCCCATACACCTTTTTGGGCAGTGGCAACCCCAATGCCAGCAATATACAAGGCCACGTAATGGTGTGGAAACGCACAATTTCCTTGCCCACCAGGTGCAGGTCTGCCGGCCAATAGCGGTCATACTTGCTCTTATCCTCCGTACCATAGCCCAATGCCGTAATATAGTTGGATAGCGCGTCAATCCAAACATAAATAACATGTTTTTCATCAAAAGGCACGGGTATGCCCCACTGAAAAGAGGAACGCGAAACGCACAAATCTTCCAGCCCGGGCAGCAAAAAGTTGTTCATCATCTCATTTTTGCGCGATTCCGGCTCTATAAAACCAGGCGTATTATTGATATGTTCTATCAAAGCAGGCGCATATTTGGATGCCCGGAAAAAGTAGCTCTCCTCTTGCACCTTGTGTACCCCGCGCCCACAATCCGGGCAATTGCCATCCTCCAGTTGCGTTTCCGTCCAAAAGGACTCGCAAGGCGTGCAATAGGCGCTTTCATACTCACTTTTATAAATATCACCTTGGTCGTACAACTGCTGAAATATTTTTTGTACCGCTTCCGTGTGGCGCTGGTCTGTGGTACGAATAAAATCATCATTGGTAATATCCATCAGCTGCCAAAGTTCTTTGATATTCTTCACTATGCCATCCACATACTGTTTTGGCGGCACACCTAGCTCTTCAGCAATTTTCTCTATCTTCTGCCCATGCTCGTCTGTGCCTGTTAAAAACATTACATCATGACCGGTTTGCCGCTTGTACCGTGCAATGGCATCTGCTGCTGTGGTGCAATATGCATGGCCTATGTGCAGGTTATCACTGGGGTAATAGATTGGAGTGGTTATATAAAATTTTTTATTCATCTTGTCACCTCTATCTAACTCATGAAACTAGGAATGAAAAAACGCTGTTGCCAGCGTCTTCACCTATCCCGTATATGCGCTGTAGCCTTATTTTATAATAACGCCTTCCTTGTATACAGGAACAACGTCAAACATATCTTCCCGTGTGCAATATTCCAAATCATCAAACAGCTTCAACTGTTTTAAATATTCGTAATCGCTACTGCCTTCTAGGGCACTTTGCACATCCAGTTGAGACTGCAAATACAGCTTTAACGCCACTTTGCCCAAATCATCTGTCTCAATGTCTTTATTCAGCAACACCAACCGATGAATAATGCAACCCATCGCTATAACGTCATCTGTAGAAAATTTACCCTTTGTACCGGCACATACCAAAACAATATCCCTGCCTAAATCGTAGGCCTTTTGTGCCGCTGCCGTTGCATTGATAAAAGTGGCAATCAATATATCCTCTGCATCCGCAAGCCCCTTTATTGCAACAGAACCATTGGATGTAGAATAGATCAGCACTTTGTCTTCCACCACATCTGCAGAATACTCCAAAGGCGAATTTCCAAGATCAAAACCACCCACCTTTTGGGCATCAATTTCTCCGCAAAGCAACATATTGCCTTCAGAGATTTTCTTAATAGCCGCTGCCTCATTCGCCTCATTTGTGGGAACAATTCGGTCGCAACCGTTTGATACTGCTGTGATGATTGTTGCAGACGCCCGTAGCGCGTCTATCATCATTGCGGTTTTTCCCAACAGCACACTTTTATTTAAGTCTGCAAATGCTGCTACGCTTATCACTTTCATATTTTACTCCTCAATTACCCTTTAAACATAACTTCTATTCCAGTATTTCACTAAAGAAATATTATACCATAAACATAATATAATACAAATGAATTCTTCATGCTACTCCTATTCGGGTTCTCTCCCATGTTCATATTTACACATATTTCGCCATTTATTCACTATTTATTCATAATATAGCGGTTTTTTAGCGTATTTTTACTATTTTCTTGAAAATACGACATTTTTATAAACAAATAATAAACATTCTGTTTCTTCTGTTGATTTTTATACTGTTTTACATATAATAGTAATTAATGTTTGCTATACATTATATTTTATTAATAGGAGGTAGATATTATGAAATCTACAGGAATTGTTAGGCCATTGGACTCATTGGGAAGGGTTGTACTGCCCATCGAACTAAGACGTGTTTTGGGGTTGAAACCCAAAGATCCAGTGGAAATCTACGTTGATGGCGACTTCATTCTTTTAAAGAAGTACCAGCCGTCTTGTGTTTTCTGCGATAGCATGGAAGATATTACCGTTTACAACGGCAAAAATGTCTGTGCTGAATGCATTGAGCAGCTAAACAAAAGCAAAACAAATAAGTAGTAAGACCACAGGGAACTATTTTATTTAGTTCCTAAAGAAATCCTGCAACAGAATATATGGCCTTCCACAATATTTTATATTATGGAAACACGCTATATTGAAATAGCAACAAGCAGAAGCTTGTAAACTCTGTTTTTAGGACAAGAAAGCGATGCCGTAACTAGTGTTACGGCATCTTTTTTCGTATATCCATCTGCCAAAGCCTTTTTCAAGGCTGCAATAATTGTATCATCCGTTACATCAACTTGCTTTGAAAGCGCGTCAATCAACAGCACAAATTCACCTTTCACAACTTCTTTTTGAGATAACAACTGCAATACTTCCACCGCACTCCCCCGCAAAACTTCCTCGTATACTTTCGTCATTTCGCGGGCAGCACAAACCACAATATCCTCGCCATACACCTCACATACATCTGTAAGAGTTTTTAGCACCCGATTGGGGCTTTCATATAAAACCACTGGCAGCTCTGTGCCCGCCAGTTTTTGCAATTGTGCCTTTCTTGCAGTTTGCTTTGCCTCTAAAAAACCTGCAAATACATAACTTGCGCAATCCATACCACTTAGAGTGATGGCCATAACCGCCGCACAAGCCCCCGGCAAGCTTTCCACCTTTATACCCAAGGCAATGCAATCACGCACCAATACATAGCCCGGGTCTGAAATGATAGGCGTTCCCGCGTCAGACACCAGCGCTATATTTTTGCCCTCCCGCAGCAAGTCTGTAAGCACATTACGGCGTTTTTCATCACTGTACTCGTGAAAGCTAATTGTTTTTACTTTAATTTCGTAGTGGTTCAGTAGTTTTTGTGTATGCCGCGTATCTTCTGCTGCCACCACATCCACTTTTTTTAAAATTTCCAGCGCCCGCAGAGTGATATCCCCCATATTTCCAATGGGCGTGGCCACTATATAAAGCGTTCCGTACTCCATCATGTTTCCCCTTTTGTTTTTTTATTCTCCGTACCCACGTTATCATTGCTGTAAATGCGCCTGTGCTCTTCCGTTTCCCTGCCCAGCGCCTCATACATCACCAATGGCGGACGCACCCGCAAATGCTCTTTTGCGCCCTTTACAGCGCACAGTAAAACATATTTGGGTTCATCCGTTATATGCGCATGCACCATACGCAAAATTTTGGGTTCCAATCCATATTGCTTTAAAGTGCAAATTAACTCTGGCAACCGCGAGGCCTTATGTATAAAATAAAATTTGCCACCTACCCGCAGTAGTGCAGCCACACTTTTGCACAGGCCACTAAAGTCAATCAACTGTTCTTTACGAGCGATTGCGTGGCTTTCATTTCTGCGCGACTTTCCATCCTGTATTTTTTCATATGGCGGGTTGGATACCACAACATCAAAATTTTCGCCCAAAAGAGTTTTAGCATGGGCAATATCTCCTTGCACAATGCAAATATTATCTTCTAAGTTATTTAAGGCAACGCTGCGCTGCGCCAAAGCGTATAGCTGAGGCTGTATCTCCACCGCTGCATAGGCGGCTTCCGGTTGCCTGCCATAAAGCAACAATGGCAAAATGCCAGTTCCGGTGCCTAAGTCTGCCACTTTAGTGCCTGCCGCAATCTCCACAAAGTCTGCCAATAGCACAGCATCTGTACCGAAACAAAACAACTCTGTATCTTGAACCAACTTCAAGCCATTTCGCTGTAAATCATCTATCCGTTCCACTCTATCCTCACTTCACATCATTTTCTGTTGCCTTTACGCTTTTATTATACTATTGAAACGATAAAAAAAGAAACCTGTACCAACACAGATTTCTTTTTATTTACTATGTACGTATGTGCCTTACGCCTGTGAAATTGCTTCAACAGGGCAAGTATCTGCACATGCACCGCAATCGGTACAAGTATCAGCATTTATTTCATACTGATCCCCATTCTCAGAAATTGCGTCCACCGGGCAGTCTGCTGCGCATGCACCACATGCAATGCACTCATCAGAAATTTTGTAAGCCATATTCCTTTACCTCCATTGTTAATCTGATTCATTCTAAATCTAAATTTATTCTACCATTGTTTACATAAAAAGCAACTGTTTTATTCATCTAAAATAGATTTTATTTCCTCGTCTATAATAATTTCTTCTTCCACAACAGTCACCGGAGCAGGCTTGCCTTTCACCTTCACTTCCGACATATCAAAAGTGCGAATATCAAAGGATCCATCCGGCAAAATAATTTTTACTTTTATCTTTTCGGTAAGCCCATTTGTATCAACCACCTCTGCATTTCCATCAGGGGTTTTTACCATAGAGCCCACACGTGGCAGTTTGCGCCGCATCTCCTTATAATGTTCGTTTTCATAATTCAGGCAACACATCAGCCTGCCGCACAACCCACTTATTTTGGTGGGGGAAAGCGACAAATTCTGCTCCTTTGCCATCTTAATAGATACCGGAACAAAGTCTCCCAAAAAGGAGCTGCAACAGCACGGACGCCCACAAGGTCCCAGCCCGCCCACTTTTTTCGCTTCATCGCGCACACCAATTTGCCTTAGCTCTATTCGGGTTTTAAATATAGAGGCAAGATCCTTTACCAAGTCCCTAAAGTCCACCCGGCCTTCCGCAGTAAAGTAAAAAATTACTTTGCCACCGTCAAATGTATATTCCACATCCACCAGCTTCATTTGCATTTTATGGGTAGCAATCTTTTCCTCACAAATCCGAAACGCTTCCTCTTCTTTTTTCTGGTTCTTCTCCAGCTTTTTTATGTCGCGAGCATCTGCTTTTTTTATCACCTTTTTCAGGGGTCTTACAATTTTCTTGTCTTCCATCTCGGTTGGCTCCATTACCACATCGCCCATTTCCACACCGCGCGCTGTTTCCACCACCACTTTATCCCCATTACACAATTCCAGATTGCCGGGGTCAAAATAATACACTTTGCCCACCTCTGTAAATCGCACTCCAATTACTATACTCATCTGTATATGAACCAACTTTCCAACCCGTCTTGTTCTCCGTTTTGCCTTGCCTTGCGCGGGCTATACAGGGCACAGCACGGTAATCATCTGTTTATTTATTCTCGCCCAAGCGCACACCCAAGATATCAAACAACATACCGGTAAGCAGCAGCTTTTTATTTACACCTTGACAAAGTTCACATTCTTGCAAAAACTTCGCCAATATATCCGCCGTATTAATCAGCATCTCTGCAGATTCTTGCGCATGCTTTTCTATTTCTGGCAGCACATCCGCATTCGCCACAAATTCCGCATTGCCCATATATTTATAGCTAATTACATCTTTCAAGTAAAGCAACGCAATGGCAAACGCTTCCTCCATTGTATCTGCATACTTCAATGCCAACTTTTCCGTTGCGCTTGTGGCCATGCTTCGGGCACCAAACAAACGGCTTAGCATCAGCATCATATCTGCTCGCAAAGCAAAATAATCCTGCTCTGCATATTTTTTTGCCAAATAATAATCGCCATCGGCCACAGCAAGCAATGTGCGTGCCTTTACCGTTGGCAGGGAAAATTCCTCCATCAGCGTAAAAATGGCATTTTCGTCACTTTTACATGCTCTTAAAATTATACACCGCGAAAGTATAGTAGGCAACAGATATTTGCTATCTGCCGCACCCAACACAAAAATGGTATCATCCGGGGGTTCCTCCAGAACCTTTAGCAAGGCATTTTGCGCTTGATCCGTCATTTTATCGGCCTGCAATATCAGCACCGCCTTCCAGCCACCCTCGAAGGCTTTTCGGTAGACAAATGGCGCTATTTCCCTTACGGCATCCACCTTTATGGTTTTTGCATCCGTTTCTATCACCAGCAAATCCGCATGCGTTTTATTCTTGTATTTTATGCAGCCACCACATTTGCCGCAAGCTGCTTTTTCATCACAATACAGGCGCATCAAAAATGCATCCACCTGCGCCAAGATAGAGTCTGCCGAAGCCCCCTCTACCAAGTACGCACCCGCAATATTTCCCGTTTGCAGTGCCCCTCTTAAAACATCGTTCATCTGTTCTCCAATATCCTATCCATTTCTATGCGAAGTTTATCCCTCGTCTCAAATTTATCACCCGAAGCATCAATGCGAATAATCCTATCCGAAAAGCGCTCTGCCAACATTACAAACCCATTGTAAAGCTTCAGATAAAATTCTTCGTCCTGCGTTTCCAGCCTGTCGTGTACACGCTTCTTGCTCATACGTTGGAACGCCAAGTGTGGCGGAAAGTCCAAAAAGAATGTCTTATCCGGCATCATATTGTTTATGCCAAAGCTATTAATTTCTAAAATTTTATCCACACCCAAGTTTCTGCCCACGCCCTGATAGGCCAGTGAAGAATCCAAAAAGCGATCGCAAAGCACAATTTTGCCCTGCTCCACCCCTGGGCGAATCACTTGGTATACATGCTGCGCACGCGCTGCCGCATAAAGCAATGCTTCCGTATGGTCACTCATTTCATCGTGTTCAATATCCAACACAATTTCTCTTATTTTTTCTGCAATATTGCAGCCACCCGGTTCACGCGTCACCACTGGCGTTATTTTTTTTTCCTGTTCCAAATATTCTGCCAAAAAACGCATTTGGGTGCTTTTTCCGCAACCATCCACGCCTTCAAATGTTATAAATAAACCCTTCACTCTGTTGCTCCACTCTACTTTATTCTAGGTTACTGCCACAGCTTAGCTATTGGCAACGCTGTGCTTCGCTTTCGAAAATCATACTTATGCCCACCACGAAACTTTTTGTGTTCTATGGTACATTTGCGATTTCCACATTGCCGTCACTGCCAAATATACTGTAGCCCTGTTGTCGCAGCCGTCCAATTGTCTCTATCATTTCGTAGCTGATCTCTTGACCGGGCAGCAATAGCGGCACACCCGGCGGATATACGCCTACACTCACTGCCGCCACACATCCCACGCTGCTAATCAAAGGCATGTTCAACCGTTTTGCAAAGGAGGCCTCCCGCAGGCCTACAACGGGCTTGCCCGCAAAATAGGCAGTCAGCTCTTCCGTTGCGCTTTTGGTATGGATGTTATAATTCGTTCCCTTTATTGTGCGCAGTGCATTTTGCAGCACCTCAAATTCCATACTGCTGTCTGCCACGGTGCAGATTAATATAATATGCGTACTATCTCCCGCCTCCACACTAATGCCTTCTCTAGCAAGCTTGCGCGCTGCCGAGAAACCGCTAAGTCCCCTATCTGTAACATCTATTACAAGGCGTAGAATATCCCTGTCGTACGCACCCGTTTGCAATGGCACATCTTTGGTAGCGCAACGGTAGCCCCCCAAGTTTTCCAGCTTCATAATGCTATCTTCCACTAGCGCAGTCACCGCCGCCAGACGTTGCTTCCCCTGCTCTTGCATATAGCCCAGTGCATAGTCTATAGATCCCAACAACAGGTAAGAGGGGCTGGTAGTTTGCAGCATATTCACACGGGACTGCACTTTACTAACCGAAACATCTGCATTTTCACCCACACACAGTGCCGCGCACTGGTTCAGCGCCGGCAAGGTTTTATGCAAACTCACCGTCCATATATCACATCCCGCAGCCGCTGGGGAAACAGGCGTCAATGCAGAAAAGTCGTAAGTTGCAGCATGTGCGGCATCACAAATCACCTTCATGCCAGCGTTGTGCGCTATCCTGCATATTTCATTTAGGTCACAACACAGGCCATAATAGTTGGGGTAAGTAATATACACTGCTTTTGCATCCGGATTGATGCGTATTGCTTCCGCTATATCCTCTGGTGTAACCACCGCCGGCAGTTCTGCGTGCTGCCCCGAGGGGTATACAAATTCCACATCCGCATCGGCCAATATAGCAGCATTCACAGCACTTACATGCATGTCCCTTGCCATCAATAGTTTATCGCCCGGGTTTAGTACCGAGAGCATGCTTGCATGAATCCCCACTGTACTTCCACCCACTAAAAAAAAGGCTACCGCAGCCCCAATAAATTTTGCGTAAAGCCTTTGCGATTCAGCAATAGCGCCATTTGGCATATACAGGTTGTCCGCACCCGGCAATTCTGTAATATCATTTTCGTACAAGGCACCCTGAAAAATACCTGTTTTTCCCTTGTGGCCAGGCATGCAAAAACGTGTAACGCTTTCTTTGCTTACACTTTTCAGCATATCAAGTATTGGGGTTTTCACTATCCGACCCTTTCCGCTTGTTTTTCGCCTGTTTCAGGCAGTTAATATAATCCTGCGTAGGCGATATCAATATGGTACAACCCGTGCAGTTTACCACATACCAATCTTGCTTCTTTTTAAAAGTATACTTAAAGCGCTTTTTCTTTGGGTCTATCCTGCTTTGCATTTCTTCGTAAGGGCCAAAGGACAGTATTTCCCGAAGCGGTACAAATAGCAGTTCCTTCTCACGCTTTCCTATCTTTCTTCCAAAGGATATTCTATCCTTTTCAATCAAATAAATATATTCCAGCAGCATCTTTTTTACAATCAAAAAGGCCAACAGAACGATGAGTGCAAATAAAACGATAGTAAGCCAATAAATACCTAGCCAATACTGCAGAAAATTAACCACAAAAATACTAAAAAGCACACCAAATACAATTCCCAACGTTAAAAAAACACCTGTAATTGTACCAATTGGTTTGTGCCTTAGTTCCTCTGCGTGCATTCTGTTTCCTTCCCTATGGTTGTGCTCTTTTCCCGTATCACAGAATCTGCTCCTCCATGCCGCAAAGCAACATTGGGAAAAACAATTCTGCCATGAAATCATTCTCAAAAACCATTCTTTTTGTGATTGAAAATACTGGTATTATAATAACAAAGTATCGGGTATTAAGCAAGCGACACTGCAGGGTTCTTTTTTCTATCTCCTTGTTCCTGCCACCTTTCTACAATCACTTCAGCAGTCTCCAAACACCCATAATAGCGCTATCCGGAAGTATTTTGGAAAAGAACAGATGCACCTTGTTAAATAAACCATATACGGACATTTCCCTATTTTTCTCCGCATCATGCAATGCTTTTTTTACCACATTTTCCGGCTTTGCCATAAAGGAAAATGTATGCACCGCATCCGCTTTGGCATTTTTTTCCGCAACATCAAAAAATTCTGTCTTTGTCCAGCCGGGGCACGCTGTGGTAACGCCAATTCCCTTTATCTCCAGCTCCTTGTTCAGTGCTCGTGAATAGCTGTATACAAATGCCTTTGAGGCAGCGTACACATTCATTTGCGGCAAAGGTTGAAATGCAGCAGTGGAAGCAATTTGCACAATATGCCCGCCTTGGTTCATATACGGCACCACCATTTGTGTCATAAGCACCAGCGCCCTCACATCCAGATCAATCATATTTATTTCATCCTCCGGACTTATATCTCCAAAGTTTCCAAATTTAGCAAACCCGGCACAGTTTACCAGCATATACACATCCGGCTTTTCCTCTTTCAGTTTTGCTCTCAATGCATTTATGTCATCACCATTGGTAAGGTCACACGCTATGGCTCTCACAGGGGTTGCCAGTTCCGCGGCCAGCTGCTCTAGCCGGTCTTTTCTGCGCGCAACCGCCCAAATTTCATCCACCTCTTTTTTCGCACTCATTTGCTTTACAAATTCCCGCCCCATGCCCGATGAAGCACCCGTTACAATTGATATTTTCATCCTTATATCCCCCACACGCCTATCAGCAACCACAATCGTTACCCTCTGTACAAAGACTGTTATTTATATATACACCTCCCCACCTGCTCTACACAAAAAACACCGGCAGGCTAACCCCGCCGGTGTTTTTGTCTGTAATCACCAATGCCATACTTGTTTCATCAGTTTCTCGATTACAGTTTCGTATATAGCAAATAAAAAGTATGGCTTATTATGGGACTTACAGCGTATTCATATCGTTTGATTCCAACACACTTGCCCAAATCTATAAAATCCTTACCGATTGACACCAAATCAAATTGCTTGTGTTTTCCTCCCCTTCGCTTTGAATGCCCAATCTGAAAACTTTTTCCGTTGTATCCGGCATCATTTTAAACTTTACATAATTTCCAGATACTTCTGTTGCCCCACCCACCTTAGCAGTGCCAGAGAGGGGGGCTGCATAAGAGGTTGCTGCAAATGCAAGTGCCAGCATTGCTGCTACAAAAATCAATATCACAAGTCTTGTTTTTTTATTATTTATCGCCTTTCCCTCCTTTATATACTCTCTATCCATTTTTTATGAAACAAATCACCCAAGCAGATTTACCATTAATTAGTATTTAATGTAATTTTATTACTTTTGTTTCACAATTATATTATACCCACACGGGAACATTTATAAATCCACTTTTTTTCATTTTCACAGGCAACCTGTGATGTATGTGTGATTTTTATCATAACACTGATTCCAGATAGAAAAGCCTGCACACCCCAAGGTACTCTCTCTTGCACCTATGGCACAATTCACCTTGAAAGCAGCCTTCTATCACCGCATAAAATATAGTATGAAACACTACATACTATTTTTGGCATTACAAAAAGAGGAGCTCGCAACGCGAAATCCTCTCTCATATGTGCCTTTGTGTGATGTAGTTGTATTATTTTTGTTCCTGTGCACTCTCGTCCGGGGCATTCACCACAATTCCCGCAGGTTTTTCTTCGTCCACCTTTGTGCCCAAAAACTCTGGAAGTTGCATACCTGCCATATCAAACATCTCGCTCATAGGGGGGATGCTTTTCATCAGGCCGGAAAGAAAGTTTGCAGTGGAGGTTTTTCCATCTTTCCCACCAGCACCGCCATCCCACACTGTCACCTTGTCTATCTTCATATTGCTAATTGCATCTACTTGAACGCGCATCAGGTCTTCCATCTTATCTGCCAACATCAGCATCAATGCATCTTTGGCATTGCCGCCTGCTGCCTCCACCAGTTCCGCAAAACCGGTGGCCTGCTTGGTCAGTATTTCCTTCATACCACGCGCTTCTGCCTCCATTTTGGCATATATGGCATCCGCTTCACCTGCTGCCTGCCTACGCATCCGCTCTGCTTCCGCTTCCGCTTCCAGTTCAATCTGGCGTTTCTTTATTTCTGTCTGCACAATAACATCCGCTTCCAAGGTAGCTTTTTCACGCGCAAACCTTGCCTGCTCTGCCTCACGTTCTGCAGCATACGCTTCCTCCAGCGCTTTTGCAGCCTGCACCTTTTCAGCCGCAACCGCTATGCGCATAGATTCCGCCTCCTTCTCGCGTTTCAAGGCTTCCGACTGTGCAATTTCTATTTGCGCAGTGTTCTCACCCTGTATGGCCGAAGAATTGGCATTCGCCACCTGAACACGTTGATCCATTTGGGCGTTCGCCTCACCAATAGAGCCATCACGCACCTTTTCAGATACAGATTTTTTGGCATCATTGATGGCTTTTGCTGCAGCTTCCTTACCCAAGGCTATAATGTAGCCACTCTCGTCGCTAATGTCGGTTACGTTTACGTTAATCAGCCGTAGGCCAATCTTTTTAAGCTCTGTTTCCACATTGCGAGACACCGCCTCCAGAAATTTGTCACGGTCGGTATTGATCTCCTCAATATCCATTGTGGCGATTACCAGCCTTAGCTGACCAAATATAATATCCTTTGCCAGTTCTTGAATTTCTACCTGCTTTAGTCCCAACAACCGTTCTGCCGCATTTTGCATTATGCCTTGTTCTGTAGAAATTCCCACTGTAAATATAGAGGGAACATCTATTCTTATGTTCTGGCGAGACAGTGCATTGCGCAAATCTACTTGTATGGATATTGGCGTTAAATCCAAATATTGAAACGCCTGTATCACCGGCCATATAAAAGCCGCTCCACCGTGGATACAACGCGAGGTTCTATTGGTACCGTCCGTGTTTTGCCCTACTTTACCGTAAATCACCATCACTTTGTCCGATGGGCATTTTTTGTACCTTGTGAGAAACACCAATAGCGCCATAAATAGTAGCACTACAATCACTACAATCAGAATCAAACTCTCAATACGCATTTTCTTTCCCTTCTTTCCTCTATACTTTTATTTTCTTCTAACAATCAATACAGCATTATTTGAAATACCCACCACAGTTACCTCCGCACCTGTCTTTATGGGTTCCTCTTCATCTGTAACAGCATCCAGCTCCACCAGCCTGTCCTGTACTACAATAGAAATTTTTCCTCTATTCTCTCGTTTTGCAGGTATGTTCATATACACCGTTCCCGATTTGCCCAGCGCATTTTTTATGTTCATAGTGCCATCTTGCTGCAAGCGCAGCATTGCCTTAAACAACCATGCCATCAGCAGCATTGCTGCCAGACCAAACAAAACAGATAGTACCACACTGGCCGCGGGAGCCAAGCCCGATTTTAGCAACAACAAGCCCGACCAGCCGAACACTGCAAAGAATGCTATCAGCCCTTGCAGCGTGAAAAGGCGCAGACCCCCAGCTGCCGCATCCACAGTTGTTGCTTCTGCGGTAAAATCGCCTGTGGGTCCATCTCCATACCAGTCGCCCGGGTGTATATCCACACCCGCAGCATCCTGCGGAACTTCCATACTTACATCACCCGTAGTGGCATCTACATCAAAACTGTCCCCCACGTTCGTATCGCCACCAGCGCTATCTGCCGAAACATCGGCACCCGAATCTCCCAGCCCCAGAATCAGCAATACCATTTGTATTGCCAACAGCACCGTAGCCGCAATTCCAATGACTGCAAATATCTGCTCCACCAGGTTCATCGCTTCCCACCACGCTACCATTTTCTTTCACATCCCTTCCATAGTCCTACATCCAAGTACTGCTCCCCATATACAGGCATCCCTGCTATGCTTGTTCTTCAGTTCACATTCACCTACAGCTCAATACATCTCCTCCAGCTTGCGCAACAATGCATCTGCATTGCGACCTACTTTTGCAGATATATCCGCCATAACCATTACTTTAACCACCTTGCGCAACCTTTCTTTTGTTTGTTCACTCAGTTGTTTTTCGCTCAGTACTAAGCCTATCACTTTATCTACATCCGTATGATTGCTAATGGCATCTTCTGGAATATTGCACACTACATCTGCAAACACAATATACAGCAACATATCATCCGCTGCCTTTTCAGAGCTGCACACATAATCCAGCATGCCAACAATCCGCTCTATATGAAAGGTATCTTTCAGCATGTTTATCATAGCTATTCTACAAAACTGATTACAGTCATATTTTTTCTGTACTGGCGGAGCAATAAACTTACGCTTTACCCAGTTTTGTATTGTGTGAGGTTCCAAACCAGTTAGCTGCACTATTTGAGACAAAACAAGGCCGTTCAATGTAAAAGCCGAGCTTAAAAAGCTCTGCGCCGAATTATTTATATTTACTTCTACCGTAGTGCCCGGTAAATAGTTCATGCTATTAACCACCTTACGTATTGTTCTTTACAAATATTGCATTCTTATCTTAATATACAAAAATCCCTCTTCGCTTTATGGTGATTTGATTATATCACATGGTCAATAGACTGTCAATTGAATGTTGCTGTTTTGTTTGCATTTTTCTTTCTAAAATTAAGCACCCCAAAGCACAAAGTGTTGAACCTTGATGTGTAATAAAAAAAGCCAGTTTCCCAGCTATTTACTTACCTTCAACAATGATAAATGGCTTCCAGCACAAGCCACCACTTCATTCCATATTTTGCCCATATATTTCGTCCAGCTTACCCTGCATCATTTTGCAACTTTCGATTAAAACGGGAGAAAACATTCCAAAATCGCCACGTTCCAGAGCTTCCATTGTTTCCTTGTGCGAGTAGCGCCTTCCTGTAAGCGAACCTTCCCTCAATCCATCATAAGTGTCTGCAATGCCCACCACCTGTGCGCTGATAGGAATTTCGTCGCCTACCAGTTTTTCAGGATACCCCGAGCCATCCCAACGCTCGTGATGATAACGACAAATTTCCAACGCCATGTCTATATAGTCTCTGTTTTCCAGGTTACTCATCGATTCTATAATGTCGCAGCCACGTTCCGTATGCGCTTCCACCAGCGCCCTTTCTTGTTCCGTCCACACTTTCTTGCCAATCAACTCTTCCGGAATCAGCAACATGCCAATGTCATGCAGTATTGAAGCTGTGGAAATTAAACTGATTTTTTGCAATGTCAGGCCAAATTTATCATCGCAATACTCATAGATAAAGTTTAATATTTCCTTGGTGTAGGAGCGTATGCGCTGCAAACTACGGCGGGTAGAGTTGTTTTTCACCTGCATCACAGAAACCAGCACATCTATTACAAACTCTGTAATACCCATATACTTTTCAGTTTGTTGCTTAATCATACGCTCTAGGCTACGCTTATAGCGGAACAGTTCTATTCCGTTCCGCACCCGTTGTTTTACAATATTGGAGTTGAACGGTTTTGAAATAAAATCGCTGGCTCCCCGGCGCAGTCCCTCCATTTCATCCGCTTCAGAATCCGAAGCCGATATCATAATAACAGGTATATTATTGATAGCCTTACTAAAGCGCATATAGTCCAGTACATCAAAGCCATCTTTTTTGGGCATGCTGATATCCAAAAGCACTACCACCAATTCATTTTTGTGCGCCGCAATTAAATCCATCGCTTCTTCGCCATTTGCGGCTTCCAAAATTGTATAGTCATTGGAAAAAAGAGCCGCCAACATATCTCTATTGATCTCAACATCATCCACAATTAAAACAACATTATTTTTCAATGCAGCAGCTACCCGTTCCTTTCCCCCAATTTTTAAGCCAGCCCAAGAACTTTAAATTGAAACAAGTATATCATATTTCTGTATTTTATAAAGCCTATTTTTTACATATACATAGATTATTTTTGCGTTAATAGAATTTAATTCCACTTTAAAACATGGTTTGCGCACACTAAAGAATGAATAATGAATCCTTCTCTTTTTGTGAATCTATCTCAATTGCAGTTTGAATGGCTGCTTTTGCAGTATTGTAGCACTCGTCCAGTTCTTGCAAACTGGTGGTGAATTTCTCATCCAGCAGTTCCAGCTCTGTTTTCACGCATGCATTATGAAGTGTTACAAAGCTTAAATTTGCACTCAGCCCTTTCAGTGCATGCAAATAAACCCACGCATCCTTATTCTGGCCATTGTTCACACAGGTTAGGAAGTATTCGTAGCTCTTATCCAGCAAAAACTTTTTCAACAGCTTCAAATATAGCGTTTCACTTTCGTTTAACCGCCGTACGCCATCTGCACAGTTGATTCCTGCTTCTGCTAAACATTTTTCAATCACTACCTCCATCCATGCTACTCCTTTGCTATCTTTACCACACACCACAGTTCAAACCATCCATCATTTGTAAATTCAATCTGTTTATGTTAATTATACGATGTATATACTTTTTTTTCAACTTTCACAGCATATTAAGCAGCAATAGCATTTGCACAGCGTGTATCATACTAAATTTAGACAGAAAAAAATTCTTGCACTTTGCTATTGGATTTTAGTATTGCCTCGACATGTCGTTATTAATATAATCTTATGTTGTTTCCATTGTATAAAATAGTATAATATATAAGTGTTACAATAAGTTCATCCTATATTTTGGAACATGCACCGCAGAATTGTCGTCATAAGAACAGTATAAAAAAGGACAAAAGCTATGAGTGACAAAAAGTTAAGTTTACAACTACCGGGGATGCGCAATATTAAAACAGCTTTGTGCGTTTTAATTTGCTTAGTAATCAATTATGTGATTCGGGAAGAAATTGTACTGTACTCTTCTGTTGCGGCTATTGTGTGCATGCAATCCACCATAGAAAACACTTTAACAATAAGCGTGAACCGCCTAGTCGGCACGGCAATAGGCGGTGCCGCGGGTATAGTGCTCATTCCATTTGTAGAAAATGTGCAGCTTCATTTTATATACTTTATACTTATGCCCATCGGCATTATATTTATTATCTATTTGTGCAACTTAATAAAAATGCCGGGCAGTGCTGTAATTTGCGCCATTGTGTATATCAGCGTGGTCGCCACGCCACTTACTCCCAGCACCACCACCAGCAATCCCTATCTCTTGGCGCTGTACCGCATTATAGATACTGTGATAGGTATTGTGGTAGCCATGGTGGTAAACCGCTATATTGCCCCACCGAAGCTGTATGAAGATCGCGAGATGCATTTGGTATGCAATAGCTTCAACAACATTAAAACACGCATTCAAGAGCATTTGGACGGCGACGAGGCACTGTTGCTATTCGACAATATGCTAACCAAGCCACATAAGGGCAAGTTTGCGCAGCGGGAACGTGTGCATCCCGATTTTAATTTATCGGTAAGTGTGCCTGTGCCAGTGGAATATGCGGAAAGCTCTACTCTGAAAACCGTCTATGTTTCGTCCAGCTATTTAGTTTTGCCTTTCGAACTGCCACAATGCGACGGCTATGTGGAGATTCCGGGGAATTTTTTACCGTGCACCATTGTATGGCAATCTATAAAGGAAGTAAAAGCGCTTCCCAAGCCTCTTCAGTAATACGAACAGCATTGTTTTTGCATTGCCAGTTCATATTATACCAATTCCAGCCATTCCTCCATCACCAGTTCGTGCTCCTGCTTCACTTGCTCCAAACGCTCGCAAGCAGTTGCCAACAGCTCAAAATCCGAAGGGTTTTCCGCTATGGTTTGGGTAAGCTCTTGCTCTTCCGTTTCCAGTTCCGCAATACGTTTTTCCAATTCGCCAATACGCTGACGCTGCTCTGCCTGCTGTCGCCGTAAATCTTTGCGATTGTCTGATTTTTTTACAACTTCCTGTGCCGATACATCCGGCACAGCCAAAAGCACACGTTTGGCCTTTTGTTCCATGTAGCTGTCAAAATTGCCTTCGTATTCTGTAATTGTGTTTTTTTCTATTTCTATTATTTTTGTGCTGAGTGCATTCACAAAATATCGGTCATGCGATACAAACAGCAGTGTGCCTTCATATTCTTTCAGCGCTTGCTCCAGCGCTTCGCGTGCAGGTAGATCCAAATGGTTGGTGGGCTCGTCCAGCACCATCACATTGTACCTGCCAGCCATCAGTATTGCCAAACCCAGCTTGGCACGTTCTCCACCGGAAAGCGATTTCACCTGCTTGTATACTTCTTCCCCGGTAATCAGCACCCGCCCCAGCATAGTACGTACCGATTGCTCCGGCATGGAGGGAAAACGCCCCCACAGCTCTTCCACCGTGGTACTTTGCGGTTTCATATCTTTATTTTCTTGATCGTAATAACCAATTTGGGTGTTTTTTCCCCAAAGAACTTTCCCTTTTTGCTCCAATTGTCCCAAAATAGATTTTAACAGTGTGGATTTCCCTGTACCATTTGCACCCAAAATAGCCACATGCTCGTCACGCTTTACCTCGAAGGAAACATCCTGAACAATCAGCTTCTGTTCTTCGCCAACGCGCAGTGCCATATCCTCGACCACCAGCACATCATTCACCGGTCTCTTGTCAAATTCAAAATGGAAAGATGGCGCTGGCACTTTTGTTTTGGGCTTTTTCATCACCTCTATGTGCGAAAGCTGTGCCAAGCGGCTTTTTGCCATTTTAGAAGTAGAGGCACGCGCTATATTCCGCCTTGCGTAATCTTCCATACTTTCTATCTTATTCTGCTGTTTGTTGTATTCTTTTAATTGATACTCGGTTTTCTCTTCTTTTTGCACTTTGAATGCAGAATAGTTTCCCCTATACTCACTCAATGCCGCATCGTCCAGCTCCCATATTTTCGTGGAAACCTTATCTAGAAAGTATCTATCATGCGAAACCACCAGCATAGCGCCACGATATTCCATCAAATAGTTTTCCAGCCAAGCAAGGGTGGCAAAATCCAAATGGTTGGTTGGCTCATCCAGAATCAATACATCCGGCTTTTGCAACAACAGCTTGGCCAGTGCCAGCCGCGTTTTTTCCCCTCCCGAAAGGCCGTCTATTACCATGCTATACTGCACATCAGAAAAACCCATGCCATTCAACACTTTTTTTATATTTACATCAATATTGTAGCCATCCCGCACAGTAAAAAAAGTTTCTGCTGCTGCATAATCCCGCAGCGCCTCTGCATTGTTTGGCTCCTCTGCAATTTGCTCTGCCAGCGCTTCCAGCTTGCTGCGCGCATCCAGTACATCCTGAAACACACTGCGCATTTCACGCAATATGGTGCTGCCACCCGCCAGCCCACTGTTTTGCTTTAAATATCCCACCACCAGACCACTTTTGTAAATCACGTTCCCTTCATCCGGCAAGGCCTGCTTCGAGAGTATATTAAGCAATGTGGTTTTGCCTGCGCCATTTGCGCCCACAAACCCAATGCGATCTGCCTCGTGCACAGTCACATTCACATGTTCAAATATCAAATCTGTTCCAAAGCTTTTGGAAACATTGTCTAATGATAACAGCATTGTTTGCTCTCCTGTTTTTCTAACCCGTACTATTATAGCATTTGTGAGTAGAAACGCAATGTTTCCGGCACATGATTCTATGATTCATCTGCCAAAATCAAAAAACAAGAGAGGCATTTGCCTCCCCCTATGTTTTGCTTTAATTCTTCATATCAATATAGGCGTCACGCTGTGCCCCTACGCTTACATAGCGTATGGGGCTACCCACCGCCTTTTCCAAATACGCAATGTACTCCAGCACTTGCTGGGGCAAATCTTCTTTCTTTCTGCATTCACTAATATCGCACTGCCAGCCCGGCAAGTATTCTATCACAGGTTTTGCTTTATTCAGCATTTCACCTACTGGAAATGCCTGCGTTGTCTTGCCATCCACCTCATAAGCTGTACATACAGGTATTTTCTGCATGTAGGAAAGCACATCCATTTTGGTAAGCGCAATGGCATCTGCCCCCTGCACCCAAGTTCCATAGCGGGATGCCACCACATCAAACGGCCCCACACGCCGTGGCCTGCCCGTTGCCGCACCATACTCTCCGCCCTGCTTTCTCAGCTCTTCCGCCTCTTCCCCATGCATTTCTGCTGTGAAGGGGCCTTCTCCCACACAAGTGGAATATGCCTTCATAATCCCCAAGGTATCCGTTAGCTTTTTACCGGGAATGCCTGCACCAATGGGTGCATATGCCGCAATGGTGGATGAAGACGAAGTATAGGGATAGATGCCATAGTCAATATCGCGCAGTGCGCCCAGTTGCGCCTCAAACAATATTTTCTTACCTTGCTTTTCAGCCTCTTCCAAATAAAGTCCCGCATTGCAAATAAAAGGCTTCAACACCTCTCCGTAACGTCTCAGCCACTCCATCATTTCGTCTACAGCAATCGGCGTAGCACTATATGCACGTTCTATGGTTAGGTTTTTCCACTCTAGCAACCCTTCCAGTTGTTCCCTCAACACTTCTGGGTAAAGCAGGTCAACCATACGAATGGCTTTTTTGAGATATTTATCTCCATAAACAGGCGCAATCCCTCGGCGCGTAGAGCCATACATTTTATCTGCAAGCCGCTCTTCTTCCAGTATGTCTTGCTTTACATGGTAAGGCATACAAATGACAGCCTTATCCGAAATTTTTAGGTTTTGCGGGGTAATGCGTATGCCCGCCTCTTCCAACCTACCCATTTCTTTGGAAAGATGTTCCAAATCTATTACCATGCCATTGCCCATTACGTTCGTAATTTCAGGCCGCAATATGCCGGAAGGAAGCAAATTTAGTATGAACTTCCCTTGGTTGTTTATTACTGTGTGCCCAGCGTTGTTGCCACCTTGATAGCGAACAACCACATCGTATTGCCTAGCAAGCAAGTCCACCATGCGTCCCTTGCCTTCATCTCCCCAGTTTATTCCCACAATTGCAGTTAGCATTGTTTGTTTCCTACTTTCCTATGGCATTTGCCTTCCACTTCTTCATCCCACAGAATTTTCATCACTATTCTGCATCACTATTTTACAGAAACCGGAAATAGATGTCAAGGAATTTTGCAATATATATTTTATAAATTTCATTTAATACGGTTTTTGTATAGTTTAGCGACTGTTATTTATTTCTATTTGCAATATATCAGACTTGTATTTCATTTTCAAAATGGGCGAACGCATATTCATATAGATCTTTTTTACAAAAAAACCCGCAAAACTGCGGGTTTTGAATGCTTGATATTCCTTTTGATTACCTCTTGGAGAACTGCGGCGCACGCCTTGCAGCTTTTAGGCCATACTTTTTCCTCTCCTTCATCCTTGGGTCACGCGTCAAAAATCCTGCAGATTTCAACGCCGGACGCAATTCCGGATCGGCCTTAATCAATGCACGAGCAATGCCATGGCGGATTGCACCTGCTTGACCTGTATACCCGCCACCTTTTACATTTACAAATACATCGTAAGTGCCAATGGTTTCGGTTAATACCAAGGGAGAACGTACCAGCATCTTCAGCGTTTCATAGCCAAAGAACTCTTCAACATCCCTTTTATTCACTGTAATATCACCCTTGCCCGCCATAAGACGAACTCTGGCAATAGACTTTTTTCTTCTGCCTGTTCCCAGGAACTGTTCTGATTTTGCCATTAATTACTTCCTCCCTGTCCTACAGCTCAATTGTCTGAGGCTGTTGCGCAGCGTGGTCATGCTCCGAACCTCTATACACACGAAGCTTCTTCAGCATTTTGCTACCCATCTTGTTTTTGGGAAGCATCCTTCTTACCGCTTCCATAAAGGCAAACTCTGGTTTCTTGTCCATCAAAGTTTTGTAGCTAGTTGCCTTCAAGCCACCCGGATATCCCGAATGCCGATAATGCATTTTTTGCTCAAGTTTGTTCCCCGTAAACACCAGCTTTTCTGCGTTAATTACTATAACATAGTCACCAACATCCACACTTGGCGTGTATTCCGGTTTGTTTTTTCCATTTAGTATGTTGGCAACTTTGCTTGCCAACCTGCCAAATACCTGGCCTTCTGCATCGACCAAAATCCACTTTTGCTCGACTTCCCCAGGTTTAGCCATATATGATTTCATCAGGCTTTCCTCCGTGATTTCCATAAATTCGCTGCTGCGCTCCTGTAGCCGGAAGTCCCACGTCCCTTTCCCAGTAAAACACGGCAATTGCGCGGCGGCACGGGGCTAATGTGCATATACGCGCACCCACTATAATACAAAAAAAAGCGCTTACTGTCAATACAGAATTGCGCAAAGTTGTCATTTTCCCTATATTTATTTGCTTTTTCAATAAAAAACTTCCATTAGCACTAAGCCACAGGCCTTTGCCGTAGCCCCCGCTGCATTTCTGTCCCTTTTTTCTAGAATCGTCAGCAGATCAGCATATTGATATTTATGCAGGCCAATGTCTATCAGCGTACCCGCAATAATGCGCACCATGTTGTACAGAAAGCCATTGCCTTTTACATCCAACTTTACTATATGCCCATTCTGTGTGATATCCAAGCTGT
Source organism: uncultured Christensenella sp. (assembly GCA_964592125.1). GTDB lineage: Bacteria > Bacillota > Clostridia > Christensenellales > Christensenellaceae > UBA5399. The sequence continues at coordinate 1,981 of CAZQBV010000020.1, read as the reverse complement.
GAATGATGCGCACTGTGCTTTGCACACTGGAATTTACCGCGCAAAAGGATGCAAAATCGTGTTCCCCTACCAAAAGCCGCGCACCCTCCCTCATCGCATTCACATCCAACAATTTTGGCACATGCATGTAAAAATCTTTATAAATTGCAGAGCGACAGGGGCTATTGTATATACCATAGCAATAGTGCTTGCCTTTCGCATTAAAACGAGCGTGAAAATCATTTGCCACGACATACGACTGGCTTATGCTAATATCACTTGGTAATTTTTGATTCAATGCAAAGGCAAAGCGTTCCGGCGGTATTGCAGAATCCACATCAAAGTGCGCCACCTGCCCCAGTGCGTGCACGCCCGCATCCGTTCTGCCAGAGCCATGCACGCGCAGCTGCTGCCCAGTCAGCTCTCGCAAAGCATTCTCCAAACGCTCTTGCACTGTATCTCCATTCGGCTGTATTTGCCAACCGCAATAGTTTGTTCCCCTGTACTCAATTTTCAGCGCTATCCGCATCTTCATATTCCAAACTTCTTTATTACACATCAGGCTCAATACCCCGCCCCTTGGGGCGTTTCCTTGCGGAGTGGGTGTTAACCTATAAATTTTTCCTTTTGTATCCAACATTCCCTGCTGCTTGCGGCGGGAGTGTTGATTTTATAGAAATACAATCAGTACCACGCACACCGCTATACTAATTACAAATGCCCAAATATCCTCCCGTGCCATACGCAGCTGTTTCATGCGGGTTCGGCCTGCGCCACCTCTGTAGCAGCGAGATTCCATAGCCAGTGCCAATTCATCCGCACGCTTGAATGCACTTACAAACAAAGGTACCAAAAGTGGTATCATGTTTTTTGCCTTTTTAAAAATGTTACCACTGTCAAACTCCGCACCACGCGCAGTCTGCGCCTTCATTATCCTATCCGTTTCGTCTATTAACGTGGGAATAAAGCGCATGGCAATACTCATCATCATTGCCATTTCGTGAACGGGAAAGCGCACTTTTTTTAATGGAGCACACAGCATTTCCAATCCATCTGTCAATTGCATTGGCGAAGTGGTAAGCGTAAGAATGCTGGTGGAGATAATCAGCAGCAACAAACGAATGGCAATAAACACAGCCTTTATAATGCCGCCGACAGATATCCTCAGTATTCCGTATTCAAACAATACCGTATTTTCATGCACACGAATAATATCCCACTCTTTTAGCATAATATCACCTTGATAAAAGAAAATATTTATCACAAATGTAATAATTATTATAAAGAGTAAGGGGCGAAGGCTGCGCAGCACAGTGCCCAATCCCACTTTGGATAGAAAAATAACCACAAGTAAAAAAACAGTGATTAAAATAAATCCCCAAAAGGTATCCACCAGAAAGATACTGACCAACAACAACAGTGCCAAAAGTATTTTTGTACGAGGATCTAAATGATGTATGGGTGTTTCCCCCGGAAAATACTGACCCAAAGTGATGTTTTTCAACATGGTTCACTTGCCTCCGGGTTATGTTTGCCCAGATCAGCAACAATATATTCTACCAATTCATCTATTTTTATTGCATCATCCGGAATATTCCAGTCCCTTTGTTTCAGCATATAGCCTGCCTTGCGCGCCTCGCTGGCATCTAGGCCAATTTCTGTCAGTTTTTCTATATTGGAAAAAACCTCTTCAGGTGTGCCATCCATCACAATCTCGCCCCCATCCATTGCCACAATGCGGGAGGCATAGTCGCACAATCCATCCATATTATGCGAAATCATAATAATAGTGACCTTGCTATCATTCAACTTTTTTATCAATTGCATAAAGGCTTCCCGCGCCATGGGGTCCAGCCCGGCAATGGGCTCATCCAAAATCAACACATGCGGATCAGTCGCCAGAACACCTGCAATTGCCACCTTGCGTTTCTGCCCACCAGACAATTCGAATGGCGAAGTGGCCTTTATCTCCTCTGGCACAAAACCAACCAAAGCAAGTGCC
>CAZQBV010000019.1:14273-35659 GCA_964592125.1 uncultured Christensenella sp. | reverse complement strand
TTGGGGCGTTTCCTTACGGAGTGGGGTGTTGACCTATAAATTTTTTCTTTTGTATCCAACATACCCCGCTGCTTGCGGCGGGCTTGTTGATGGAAGATGGGCACTATGGCTGTGATTTTAATGTAATGAACACCACCTGCGGTGGGCAGAAAATGCGGGGCATAGCGTGGCGCGAGCCCACAATGCCGCGGCTAGTATACACGGCTGTGCCATATGCACCCTGTGTCCAACCCTCCATAAAGCGCTGGCCGTATCGGGTAATGCTCTTTTGCAGTGTTAATGCCGGTGCCCAAAGGCCAAACAGCCGCACCTGTCCACCGTGGATATGCCCGCTTAGCATTAAGTGAACCCCCGTGGTATCTTGTTCCATAGAAACATCGGGATTGTGGCTGATAAGAATAACAAAATCATCAGGTTTTGCGCCTGCAATGGCCTTCTGTACATTGGGTTTGTTCGTCCATGCATCCTGCACGCCTGCCACGTAAAGGCCATTCCGAAGCGAAATGCCGCTGTTGTACAGTAGGGTGGCGCCATTCTTTTGCATGGAAGCAAGCATTTGCGGGTAAAAATCGTGGTTGCCTTCTACCCCAACCATTCCGTCTGCAGTTTGCAGGCTGCCAAAGCTGTCAAACACCGTATAAATGGCATCTTCCCCTACCATATCTCCGCCAAAGAAAACACTGTCTACATTGCGTTGCCTTATTTTTTCTACAATTTCTCTCTGTCTTGCTGGGGGTGAATTGTGCGTATCCGAAACAAAGGCAAAGGTATAGCCATCCAACTCTTTAGGCAACTTGTCCGAATAAAAAACTTCCTCGGTATACTCCATTTTTTTGTCCAGTGTAAGCATGGAAACAATGTGGATACCTGCTATTATAGCTATGGCAATGAATACTATTATCATTATTTTATACTTTCCTAAAAACATATTCCACATAATATAACAGATTATTCACACGCAATCAAGTTTATGATATATAATAAATAATAAAAGCGTAATGTGATCTATGCCATTTGGCGTAGAATAAAAACGGAATATCCAGTATGGAGGAAACAAGATGGAATTGATGCAAGCAATAGAAAAAAGACGCTCTACAAGAGATTTTTCCAGCAAACAAGTGGGCGAGGAGGATTTGAAAAAAATATTGTTGGCTGGCTGTGCGGCACCTGTAGGCAATGGGGAATATAATTCTATTAAACTGACGGTGGTGCGCAATGCCGATATTTTGAAACGTATGAGCAGCGCTACCGCAAAGGCCTATGGCGATAGCAGGTTTGACCCATTCTATGGTGCGCCTACGGTGGTGGTGGTTTCGGGTATTCCCAAGGCCAGTGCGCCCGGGCTGGACTATGCCAACGCAGCCTGTGTGATAGAAAACATGCTGCTTTCGGCAACGGAATTGAATGTCCAAAGCGTATATCTATACGGTTTTTTAGTGGCTTTTGCAGAGGATAAAGCACTGCTAAAAGAGTTGGGCATAGAGGGGCTGTACAAGCCGCTTTCGGGCGTGGCACTGGGCTATGCAAACACCATGCCAGAGGAGCGCCCTCTTAGCATGGCATTTGAGTGTAACTGGTTGGATTGATCGCGCTGAACTGCGAATAGAAAAGCGGGCATACTTTGCACTTAGGTATGCTTGCTTTTTTCTTTAAAGCGAGAGTATCATATGATAGAACTATTGTAGCAAATGCGATAATGTGATTGTAGAAGCAAGTGACAGATGCTATACTGAATTGAGGAAGCAGAAATTGTAGTGGCCTGAAAGGGGAGAAAAATGGACAGAACTGAATTTGCATCCCATATAGATGCAACCATAGTACGAAACACACATACAATGGAAGATGTGGAATTTCTAATAGAAAGTGCGAAGAAATACCAGTTTGCTTGCGTTTTCACACTGCCTTGCTATATGGAATATGTGGCAAAACAACTTGTGGGTAGCGGGGTAAATACAGGTGGCACCATGGGCTTTCCCTCTGGTGGTGAATATACCGAAACAAAACTGTTTGAGACAAAAAGAAATGTGCAGCTGGGCGCACAAGAAATGGACATGGTTATAAATATAGGATGGCTAAAATCTGGAATGTACAATGAAGTTCGTGATGAAATACGTGCTATCAAAGACATCGCTGGGGATATTCCTGTAAAATGCATTCTGGAAATGTCTTTGCTAACAGAGGAAGAAGCGCGGCGTGCTTGCGAGCTGGTGGTAGAAGGCGGTGGCGATTATGTGAAAACGGGTACTGGCTGGTTTGGAAGCGCGACACTGGAGAATGTGGCACTTATGAAATCGGTAGTGGGCGACAAAGCATTTGTAAAAGCTGCTGGTGGCATACGGGACAAGGAAACCGCGCTGAACTTTTTGGCGGCGGGAGCCTATAGGCTGGGCATTGGCCTAAAAAATGCAGTGGAAATTTTGGAGAATTGGTAATGCTTTTTTATCATAACAAAAACACCTGGCGAGTTTTGCCTGGTGTTTTTTTGTATTAAAATACATTTTTAAAGTAAAATAACAATACATGGTAAATGGATTGAAAATATACTAGGATTCCTCTGTGCTACTGTTGGAACTATCCAGAAGTTTTATTAATTCTAAAGCACTTTTAAAAGGTTGCTCTATGTCTTTTTCTACCCAAGTTACATGGCCTTGCCATGTAGCGTTTTGCCGGTACTGCACCTGTATAACAAAAGTGGCCTTTTCGCCTTTTTCTTTATTATTCATTGTTGCCTCTTCTTCCGTAGCCGCAGCGCGGTCTTTTTGTTTTCTAAAATATCTGCTTTCTGTAGAAGCAGCGGGGTAGTTCTGTATGTCTAAAAAATTCTCAATTCTAAGCAAGAGCTGATCTACACCCAGAAAGGTTTGCACTTCGTTCTGTGCATTGTGAAAAACACGACCATAAAAGGTGTTGTCATCCTTACTGTCCACACAAACGAAGATTTTGTTTAGGACATAATCTCCTTCGCTTTTTTTTTGGCGCCTCTCTATATTTTCCATATCCACTTCAACTATCATAATTTATTTCTAGTGTGTTGCTTTAGCAAACCTGTTATCTTATTGTATAAAAAAACTTTCGTTTGGTCAAGTAAACAGTCTAATTTTAGTATAATTATATTAACTCCCTCACAAATTAAATCATTTTTTACAAACCATTACAAAAAATACATTTCCATATGAGTATTGTATGTGCGATTAAGTAAAACTTTACTACTGTTTCTTTATATACTCCTGTCCGAAAGCACGCAAACGCTTGTAACGTTTTTCCAAAAGCACATCCAAAGATTGTGCGGAAACTTCCTTTAGGCTTGCAACAATGTATTTTTTTACATTATTTGCAGCTTTGCCGTCGTCATTTGCCATGGCACCACCTGCGGGTTCCTTTATTACAGTGTCTATCAAACCCATTTTATGTACTTCGGTTGCCGTCATGCGCATTAGTTGAGCTGCCTCTTCTGCGCGAGAGGAATCCTTCCAAAGTATGCTGGAAAAACCTTCGGGTGATAGTATAGAGTAAACGGAGTTTTCCAGCATGGCCAGTTTATCCGAAACAGCAAGTGCTATGGCGCCACCGCTGCCACCTTCGCCAATCAACACACTAATCACAGGCGTTTTTAGGCGGGAAAGCTCCATCATGTTGCGTGCAATGGCCTCGGCCACGTTGCGCTCCTCTGCACCAATGCCACAAAAAGCGCCCTGTGTGTCCACAATGCATACCACTGGCCGATGAAATTTTTCCGCTTGCTTCATCAAACGCATAGATTTTCGGTAGCCTTCGGGGTGTGCGCTGCCAAAGTTGCGCTGTGCTTTATCTGAAAGGCTTATGCCTTTTTCCTGTGCCAGTATGGTTACGGGGGTACCGTCTATGCGCCCTATCCCGCCAATAATGGCAGCGTCATCTGCAAAGTGCCTGTCCCCATGCATTTCAATAAAATCATCTACTATATTCCGAATATAATACTGGGAGGTACAGCGCTTTATATCTCGTGCAATCTGCACCACTTCCCATGCTGTTTTTTTACTCATTTGGGGATCCCCCTTTGTGCAATTGCAATAAATTGGAAAGCGTGGCTTTTAGCTCGCTGCGCTCGGTCAAAATATCCACAAAGCCTTTCTCCATCAAAAACTCTGCCCGCTGAAAAGTGGGGGGGAGCTGTTGCTTTACTGTTTGTTCTATTACGCGCCTGCCGGCAAAACCCACCAATGCGCCTTTCTCGGCTATTATAACATCTCCCAGCATTGCAAAACTGGCCGTTACGCCACCGGTGGTTGGGTCGGTTAGCACCACAACATACAGCAAGCCCGCTTCGTCCAGCCTACCCAGTGCCGCGGCTGTTTTACCCATTTGCATCAGGGATATCAGCCCCTCTTGCATGCGTGCCCCACCCGAAACGGTAAATGCGATAAGTGGCAATTTCTTTTTCATGGCACGCTCTGCTGCCAATACAAACTTTTCACCCACCGCAGCGCCCATGCTGCCCATCATAAAATAACCGTTCATAACAGCAATTACGCAGGGATTGCCGCCTACTTTGCATTCTCCGGTAACAATGGCCTCTTTATCGCCCGATAATTTCCGTTGCTTTTCCAGCTTTTCGCTGTAGCCGGGGAAGGAAAGGGGGTCTGTGCCCACCAAATTTTTACTAAATTCTTTAAATGTGCCTTCATCTGCGGTTATTTCTATGCGTTGACGCGCAGACAAACGAAAATGATGCCCACAACCAGTGCATATGCGCAAGTTTCTCTCTAAATCATCGGCATACAAAACCGTTGCGCAAGAGGGGCATTTTTCCCACATACCTTCGGCTTCTCTATAAGGCTCCAAATCCGGAACGGCAGGAGGTGCCTCTGGAGAAATATTCTCCGCAGGTTCTGTTTCTTCTATATAATGCGCCTTTGCATTGGTGCGGTAGATGCGCATTGTAATTTCTTTGCTTTTTTTATCAAATAAACCCATACTTACTTTCTTCCGTATTGGATTTTGCAGTTGTTTTTTAGGTTTTGGCCTTGCTATAATTTCCCAAATGGAAGTTACCTAAGCCTAATCATTCAAAAAAACATTTCTATTTGTCCATTATACGCGCCACAAGCCCGGTGTCAAGCTTTCCTGCAATCACATCGCGGTTATTCAGCAAATCCAGCTGAAAATCTGCATTGGTTTCCACGCCATCCACCACCAGCTCGGTAAGGGCGGCACGCATTTTTGCCATAGCCATATCCCGCGTGGTGGCATGCACTATCAGCTTGCCAATCATGGAATCGTAATGAGGGGGGATGCTGTAACCTGTGTACATTGCCGTATCGAAACGTACGCCCGGGCCACCGGGGAAATGCAGCACATTTACTTTGCCAATGGAGGGCATAAAATTTTTGGAAGGATCTTCCGCATTGATGCGGCACTCAATGGCATGGCCTGTGTATTTTAAATCTTTTTGGGCAAAGGGTAGCTTTGCGCCATTGGCAATTTGTATTTGTTGGCGCACAATATCTATCATCGTAATCATCTCTGTAACAGGGTGCTCCACCTGCACGCGTGCGTTCAGTTCCATAAAATAAAACTTACCACTGTCGTCCAACAGAAATTCTATGGTACCGGCATTGGTATAGCCAGAGGCCAGCGCCGCCCGCACTGCTGCCGCGCCAATTTCCTTGCGCTGCCTTTCGGAAAGCGCTACACTGGGTGCCTCTTCCATTACCTTTTGATTGCGCCGCTGTAGCGAGCATTCTCGTTCAAACAAATGCACTGCGTTGCCGTGGTGGTCGGCCAGTATTTGTACCTCTATGTGGCGCGCATCTTCAATACATTTTTCCATGTACAGTGTGCCATCGCCAAAAGCCGCAAACGCTTCCTTAAAAGCTGCGTCAAAGGCTGCCTCTATCTCGGATTCTGCCATTACTTTGCGAATGCCCCTGCCACCGCCGCCGTGTGCGGCCTTTATCATAACGGGGTAGCCCACTTCTGCCGCGCAAGCACGAGCTTCAGCGGCATCTTTCAATGCGTCCATAGAGCCGGGTATTACGGGCACATTGGCTTGCCGCATTATTTTGCGTGCCATTAGCTTGTCGCCCATTTTTTCCATAGATTCTGCATCGGGGCCAATGAAAATCACATTGCTTTTTTTGCACATACGCACAAATTTGGAATTTTCGGATAGGAAACCGTAACCAGGGTGAATGGCATCTGCACCGGTAATGCTGGCAGTTGCCAATATTTTATAGGGATCTAGGTAACTTTCCGCTGGGGAGGGTGGGCCAATGCGCACGGCTTCATCCGCAAGCTGTGTATGCAAGGCATCCTCATCTGCAGAGGAGTACACTGCCACTGTTTCTATGCCCATTTCCCTACAGGCGCGAATCACGCGCACGGCAATTTCGCCACGGTTGGCTATCAATACTTTTTTGATCATATAGTTCCTTTTCTATTGGAGATTTGTAATCATTGCTCGGGCGCAATGGCAAACAATATGTCGCCTTCGCACACCACTTTATCCGCCACGGTAGCCTTTACATGCCCCTTGCCGCCAATGCCGGAAAGCCGGGTTATTTCGGTTTCCATCACCAGCGTTTGCCCGGGGGCTGCCATACCGCGAAAGCGCATTTTATCTATACCGCCGTACACCATCAATTTGCCACAGAAGCGCTCGTCCTGCAAAATAGCTATGGCGCCTGCCTGTGCAACGGCCTCTGCCATTAGCACACCGGGCAACACAGGTCGGCCGGGAAAGTGCCCCTTGAAAAAGGGAAGCTCCTCCGCAAGGTGCCATGCCGCTTTGCAATATTTGCCCGGCACACATTCCAGCACTTCATCCACAAATAAGAATGGATCGCGGTGCGGCAATATGGCCATTATTTCTTCTTTATTCATAGTCATGTACAAAATCCTCCGGTTTGCCCTATACACCTGCCGCATCGCAGCTAGGCAATGGGGAACTCACTCTTGTGCATCTATTTTTCATCAATCGCCCGCAGCATGCGCGGTGTTTTGCCAAAGCTGCTTTTTAATTGTAGCTGAACAAAAGCTGTCCATATTCCACGGTGTCGCCTTCTGCTGCCGCCACCCATGCAATTTCGCCATCTTCCGGCATTTGAATTTCGTTCATCAGCTTCATGGCTTCCACTAGGCAAATAACATCGCCCTTTTTCACCTTGGCGCCAGTTTTTATGGCCTTGCCACCGGGCAGCTCGTGAAAAATGCCCACCAATGGGGAGGGAATGTCTTTAGAGCCCGGCGTTTTTTGTGTTTCATTTGTTTCGTTCGGCACTGCCTGCGCTGCTTCTGGCTGTGCCACAGGCACTGCGGCGGCAGCTTCTGCAAAAGGCTGTGCTGCACCACTTTGCACAGGGGCAAACACTTGCTGAATGGGCTTGTTGCGTTCCAGCTTCAAATAGAACTCCTCATCCTCCAGCTCAAACGTGTCAAAATCTGTATTTTGCGCAGCTTCCATTAGTTTTAAAATATCTTCCAGCTTCATATTGGGTTTCCTTTCAGTCTGCTTTGCCAAACAGCAGTGTGGCGTTGTGTCCGCCAAACGCAAAAGAGTTGGAAAGCGCATAGTTTATGGTCATTTGTTTGCCTTCGTTTGCGGCACAATCTATATCACATTCCGTGTCGAATACTTTATAATTGATTGTGGGTGGTGCAAAATCTTCTTTCACCGCTAGTACGCTTGCCACAGCTTCAATGGCACCCGCCGCACCCAGAAGGTGCCCTGTCATAGATTTTGTAGAGGACATCACAATCTTCTTTGCATGTTCACCCAGCACTGCGTGTGCCGCTGCAGTTTCCGCTTTGTCGTTCAGCTCTGTGGAAGTGCCGTGTGCATTGATATAGTTTACATCTGTTGGCTGTATACCGCCATCTGCAATGGCCTGCCGCATAGAGCCTATGGCACCCGCCGCCTGTGGATCTGGCGCGGTCATGTGGTAGGCATCGGCAGTGGCGCCGTAGCCCTTCACCTCTGCATATATTTTTGCGCCGCGTGCCTTGGCTGCTTCATATTCTTCCAACACCAGCACCCCTGCGCCTTCGCCAATTACAAAACCACTGCGTTCCAAATCGAAGGGAATGGAAGCGCGGCTGGGGTCTTCGCTTAACGAAAGAGCCTTTAGCCCGCAAAAGCCGGAAAGTGCCAGACGGGTAAGCGCGCCTTCTGCACCGCCTGCCAGCATTTTATCTGCATAGCCATCGCGTATCAGCCGCATGGCATCGCCAATGGAATTGCTGCCAGAAGAGCAAGCTGTGGTTACTGTGGTGTTGTGCCCCTTTAGCCCATACTTAATAGCCAGCCAACCACTGCCCATGTTGCCAATCATCATGGGGATGAACAGAGGGTTTGTTCGCCGAAAGCCTTTTTCATTCAGCTTGGTCACTTCTTCCTGTGCGGTTTGCAATCCGCCAATGCCGCTGCCTATAATCACGCCAAAACGTTCCGGATTTTCTATGTTTTCGGGTGTAAAGCCCGCATCCTCCATAGCCTCGCTACCTGCCACCATGGCGTAGTGGCAGTATTTATCCATACGTCGTGCCATTTTGGAATCCATATAGTCCTTGGCATCAAATTCTTTTATTTCTCCGGCTACTTTTACAGGTATATCCGAGGTATCCAATTGCGTAATAAAACCAATGCCGTTTTTGCCGGCTCTCATGCTTTGCCACATTGTTTTGGCATCGTTTCCCACAGGGGAAATGGCACCAATACCTGTTACAACCACTCTTCTTTTCATCTGTTCTCCTAACTCAATCAATGCTTTTGCGTTTCTGGAACGATAATATTACTCACATGTACATGCCGCCGTTGATGGAAATGACCTGTCCAGTGATATACGCTGCATCATCGCTGGTCAAAAAGGCCACGGTGTTTGCAATGTCCTGAACCTCTCCGCCACGCTTCAAGGGGATTTTATCCAGTATCATTGCGCGTGCCTTCTCTGGCATGGCATCTGTCATAGGTGTTTCCACAAAGCCGGGCGCTACGGCGTTTACTGTAATGCTGCGGCTGCCCACCTCTTGCGCCAGCGCCTTGGTAAAGGCAATAATGCCCCCCTTGCTGGCGGCATAGTTGGTTTGCCCCGCTTGCCCGGCCAGCCCCACCACAGAGGCCATATTTACTATTTTGCCGCTGCGTTGTTTCATCATATAGGGAATGGCGTGGCGGCAGCAATTAAACACACTTTTTAAATTTACGTTGATTACGCTGTCAAAATCTTCTTCTTTCATGCGTGCCAGTAGGCCATCGCGTGTGATACCCGCGTTGTTTACCAATATATCTATACTGCCAAAGGTGGCGTGCACGCTGTCCATCATGGCTTGTACTTCATCAAACTTGCTTACATCTGCCTTGATAGCAACTGCTTTTACCCCTTTTGATTCAATCTCTTTCACTGTTCCAGCATAGTCTTCCTCTTCAAACAGGTAGTTTACCACCACGTTGTGCCCGCACTGTGCCAGTTTCAGCGCAATTTGCCTGCCTATGCCGCGCGATGCGCCCGTTACAATTGCTGTTTTTGCCATATTTTCCTCCTGTACCGCGTTTCGTCCTTCTATGCCAATGCTTCCTTTGTTGCCAGAAGCGAATCATAATCGTTTATGTTATAGGTTGCTACATCCTTACTAATGCGTTTTACAAAACCTGTTAGCGTGCTTCCCGGTCCCACCTCCACGAAGGTATCGAAGCCGTTTTCCAGCATATTGCGTACTGTTTGCTCAAACAGTACGGGGCTGCTGGTTTGCTCGGCAAGCACCCGTTTCATATCTGCAGCTTCATAGGGTTGCGCTGTTTTGTTTGCATACAGTGAAAAGGATGGCTTTGCAAATTCCATATGCTGCACTGCGCTATAAATGCTTTCCGTTGCATCCTGCATTTGCTGTGTGTGAAAAGCGCCCGAAACCGGAAGGCGCATACACTTTATTTTGTTTTCCTTGGTGTAGGTTACCAAGTTGGCAAGCTGCGGCTCGTCTCCGGCAACCACTGTTTGGCCGGGGCAGTTGTAATTTACGGGAAGCAGTAAACCACCCGTGCTTACCTGTTGCACAATGGCCTCCACTTCGGCTGCGCTTTTGCCCAGCACGGCGGCCATGCCGCCTTCATTTTTTGCTGCTGCCTGCTGCATCCATCCTGCGCGCTGTATCACCAGCTTCAGTACCGCCTCAAACTCCAGCACGCCTGCCGCGGCTAGCGCCGCATATTCCCCCAAAGAGAAGCCCGCGCCCACTTCTGCTACCAGCCCTGCCTCGGCAAAGGCCGCATATGCTGCCATATCTACTGTGAATACACAGGGCTGCGTGTTTTCCGTTTTGTTCAGCTCGGCTGGATTGCCTTCAAAGCAAAGCTGGGTGATGCCGGGCATTACCTGCTCTGCCGCATCAAATACAGCTCGGCTTGCGTCTACATTCTCGTACAGGCTTTTTCCCATACCTGTTTTTTGTGCGCCTTGTCCGGCGAATAATACTGCTATTTTTGCCAAAGGTATCTCCTATCAGTCCAATATGCCCATGCCACGATTTAACAAGGCTTCGGCATCGCCGCAAATTTCCATCAGAATCTCTTTTGCGCTGGAAGCTTTGTTTACCAGACCGGCAATTTGCCCCGCCATCACAGAGCCGTATTTCACATCGCCCTCTCGGGCAGCCATTTGCAGCCGTGCCGCACCCAACGCCTCGTATTCTTCCAGGGTAGATTCCTTTTCTTCCAGTTCTTTAAATTCGCGTGTTAAGCGGTTTTTGATGCCCCGCACTGGGTGACCAGTTGCTCGGCCTGTTACAGCGCTGTCTGTATCGCGTGCACTTAGCACTTTTTCCTTGTAATTTTCGTGTACAGTGCACTCGTTACACACCAAAAAGCGTGTGCCAATTTGCGCACCACAGGCACCTAACATAAAGGCCGCCGCAAGGCCGCGTCCATCGGCAATGCCGCCTGCCGCTACCACAGGAATATCCACTGCGTCCACCACCTGTGGCAATAGCGCCATAGTGGTGCTTTCGCCAATGTGGCCGCCCGCTTCACTGCCTTCTGCCACCACAGCATCTGCACCCATTTTTGCCAAACGCTTGGCATAGGCAACGCTGGCTACCACGGGAATCACCTTAATGCCAGCGTTTTTCCATGCCTCCATATAGGCGGCGGGGTTGCCCGCGCCAGTAATAATTGCCGGAACTTTCTGGTCTATCACCAGCTGTGCCAAATCCGCTGCAAAGGGCGACAATAGCATGATGTTTACACCAAAAGCGTTGTCTGTCATTGCCCTTGTTTTTTCAATTTCTGCTTTAATCACATCTGCCGGTGCATTGCCACCTGCAATTACCCCCAGACCACCTGCTGCCGAAACCGCACCTGCCAGGCTGGCATCTGCAATCCAAGCCATACCGCCCTGTATAATGGGGTATTCTGTTCCCAAAAGCTTGGTTAGTTTTGTTTGCATTTTATCTCCCTGTATAGTATCAAAAAACCCAATAACAACCTTTGCCACTGAAAATTACAGTGAAAAGACTGCCTGGGCAGAATTGTTGCCTGTTTGTATCAAACACACCCCGCAGTTTCTGCTGCGGGGTTGTGGATGAAAGCAATTACTTGTTTTCGTCAATAAACGTAACAAGGTCGGCAACCGTTTTCAGGTCTTCTGCATCTTCTATAGAAATATTAAATTCTTCTTCTATATCCATTACAATTTCTACCATGTCCAGCGAGTCTATTTTCAAGCTCTCAAAGCTGGCGTCCATTGCAATGTCGCCTTTATCAATATCCATTTTTTCGCTAATAATGTCTGCAATTTTGTCAAATACCATTTTTTTACCCTCCAAGGTTTATACTATTTTATGCGCTAATACGCAAATTTACTTTGTTGTTTATTTTACCACATTATATATGCAGTGCGCTACCATTTATATACGGCACAGCTGGATGTAAGGCCGCCACCAAATGCTGCCAGTATCAGTGTGTGCCCCGGCTGAAACATGCCCTTACGGTTCATTTGATCCAGCACAATGGGCATACTGGCTGCGGAGGTATTGGCCACGTCGTCTATATTGATATAGCATTTTTCCATGGAAAAACCCAAACGCTCCGCTGCAGATTTTATAATCCGGGCATTTGCTTGATGCATTACCAGCCAATCCACAGTGTCCGAAGTGAGGCCTTGTGCCTCCATAGCAAGGTTTATAATGCGTTCGGCCTCCCTTGTGGAGTAAACGTATACCTCTTTGCCTTTCAAGGAAACTTGCGATGGCTGCAATGCGCCATCTGCCATTGTGTTCATGCCATTGATTTCTATGGTGTGGTTTAGGTCGGGCTTGGAATACACTTCGCAATACTTCAGGTTGTCGCCCGGCGCCATTACCACTGCGCCCGCACCATCGCCAAATAAAATGCAGCTGCCGCGATCCTCCATATTCATAAAGCGGGAAAGCGTTTCACTGCCGCATACCAAAAAAGGCTTGCTATCCGGCTTCATTAGGCTGCTGGCTACCTTGAAGGCATACATAAAACCTGTGCATGCTGCGTTTACATCAAAGGCAAAGGCTTCGGGTATTTCCAAAGCGCGCTGCACCTGTGCCGCTGTAGAGGGCACGCTCATTTCGCCTGTGCAGGTTGCCACCACAATGCCGCCAATATCCTGCGGCTGTAGCCCGGCCATAGAAAGCGCCAGCTTGGCAGCGCTTACGCACATATCCACATTTGTCATGCCATTCGAAACGTAGTGGCGGCGACGGATGCCCGTGCGTTGCACAATCCATTCGTCAGACGTATCAATTATTTTCTCGAAATCCTCGTTGGTCATCAACTTTTCGGGAAGGTAGCTTCCCGTGCCAAGGATGCGTATACTCAATTTTTCTCTCCCAAATACAAAATTTTCAAAATTAAATCAGTATTAATGATATTAGAAACAGATGCAAATGTCAATTGCAAAAGCGCATGCCTACACGACAAACGCATGAATGTCTAATTTATGAACATATGGGCTATTTTTTTATATTTCCCCCGCCTTCGGCGGGGAAAATATAAAATCCCGTCCTGAAAAAGCTTCATTTCATCTCCAAAAAGCTGTTTTGTTCATACTTTGTTAACTCAGGCGTTTGTCGTGCGCATGCCTACACAATTGAAAAAGCGCATGGCTTGCACAACAGCCGCCCCAAGCTGCCAAAATTGCAGCCTAGGACGGCCGGATGTATTTCTGGAATATTTTGGGAATTACCATACAAGATCTTTGGGCTGTGGCGCCAGCTTGCAATAGGCCGGGGCTTCCAATGCAAAGTTGTTTGCCTTGTATGTTTCATAGTCGAAGGTATCTATTTCATCATACCCAATTTTATGGTATTCATAAAACCCTTGCCAATGTTCGTAATGATCGCCCAAGCTATGCTCCAAGAAGGCATCCGCCATGGCCATGCCCATGCGGGGGGTTACATAAAACGCACCCATTGCCATAATGTTGCAGCCGTTGGCTGTGGAGCAACGCAAAGCCGCAGGAACGCTTTCTACCACTGCGCACTGCACGTGTGGGCATTTGTTTGCTGCCAGATGAATGCCCATTCCTGTTCCGCAAAAAAGCAAGGCACGCTCAAACTCGCCCTCTGCCACCATGCTGCCCACTTTAAAGCCAACGCGGTGATACATTTCGGGGTTTTCTTCGTCGGGGCTTAATACGCCGGCATCGGTTACTTCCCAGCCCTTAATTTTCAAATGCTCTACCACAGCATCTTTCAACGGACAACCGGCGAAGTCTGCCCCTACCAGTATCTGCTTGTCCTTCAATGTTTTCATGTTGTTTCCCTTTCCTGTTGCTTGTTTTGCATTATAGAACGCATCTTATACCAATTCCGATTTGATACATTTGTTTCAAATCACGCGCAATATGCGCGACTCGAAAAATATTTTTTTATTTTTCGAGTGGGAATGTCGTTCAATAGTGATTCCGTCCAAAATGCAGAGCATTTTGGAACTGCCGTATGGCAGTGATAGAAATATCGCTTTTGCGATATTTCTATCAGGGATCAGTATTATTTATAGTTTGCACAACCACTTTACAGCATTCCCAAACAGCCTGCTATAGTGCTTCCATTCCACAAAGCCGGGGGGTGCCCAGTGTGGTGCAATGTCGCTGGCAAATGCAAAGGTACGCCCGCTGCCATATTCTCCGGCGGCGGCAATTACATCTCCATTTTCTGCGCGCAATAGTACGGCATCCTTTTGCTGCTCTACCAGCTTGTTGTAGCCCAGCAAAAGGGGTATTTCACCATCTATTCCATCCAGTATGGGGTGTGCGCCTTCCGTGTGCGGCTGCACGCCTTGTGGTGCTTCCACTCTGTCATCCGTTTGCAGAATGCCTATGGGCAAAATTTCTTCAACAGAGGTTCCGGCATATTTGGCCTTGCCATCAATCCCTGAAAAGGACATGTAACCGCCCATCATTGCAAAGCCACCGCCATTTTTTACATATGCGGCAATGGCATCCAGCCTGTTGTTGCTAATAAAGGATTGAATGAATGTTTCATCCCGCAGCAAAAGCGTGTTTGCGCCAATATCACTTAAAATAACAGCACCGTACTGAGCCAGTGCTTCCGCAGTATCGGGAAATTTCTTGGCTGCCACATGGCAGGGCATATAGTCCACTTCAAATCCATTTTCTTCTAGAGCTTGTATAAAATGTTCTCCACCCTCTTGGTATGTGCAGGTTTGAAAGCTATCGAAACCTTTTTGATGAATGGACAACACTGTCCACGATTCGCCTGCCAATAGTATTTTTTTCATGCCACGTTTTCTCCTTTGTTTTTGGTTTTTTTACGGGGGGGGGGGGCTGTGCCACCACATAGTTGGAAATCATAACAGCCAGCAACACTCCGCCCCAAATAAGAGGCCGGAAGAAATTGCTGATATTGGGGAACGTATAAATACAATACCCTGCACCCCATGGTAGAAGCGCATCTATTCCCAGTTTTGTCTGCTCATTACTTACATAGTATGTATGCTGTTGGCATACAATCCGAGTATTTTATTTATGGTTGAGATCATGCTTTGATTATGGGTAAAGTATACCTTTGTTTCTTTCAAGATACAATAGATCAAGTGAGATCATCAACGTAAATATGCATAAAAATTCGATTGTTTTTCAACAATTATAAGCAATTATAAGCATTGCTCTATCCCATTGATATCCAATTTATAGAGGATAAAAACCGTTTTTAATAGTTATTCATAACTTTTGCTGCAATAGGGTCAAAGATTGAAGCGCCTTTGAAAAATTGGTATACTGCTTGAAAAAAAACCTGTACTATATAATATTAAGAAGCCAAGTGTGCCTGCTGTATGCAGAAGCTTTGTAGAAGCTGCGTAAACACACAGAGAGGAACTGTACAGCAATATGGATGAAGAGAGGGAACTGGGTTATTTTACCGCAATAGATTTTGAAACTGCTAGTGGGTACAGCCCGTGCAGTATTGGCATTGCAGTGGTGAAAAATGGCACTGTTGCAGAAACGGAACACTTGCTGATACGGCCGGAGCCAAATGTATTTCATCCATTTAATACAGTGATTCACGGCATTACTGCGGAAGATGTGAAGAACTCGCCTACATTTGCGCAGCTTTGGCCACAATTGTATCCTTATATAGAAGGGCAAATTGTGGTGGCGCACAATGCGCCGTTTGACATTGGGGTGTTGCGCCATACATTGCAGCAGTACAACATAGAAGAACCGCAGATGGATATATTGTGTAGCTGCAACGCGGCACGCAAAGCTTACCCGGATTTCAGCTCTCACGGGCTGGGCGCGGTGTGCAAGGCGCTGGGCATACCTTTGCAGCACCACCGTGCAGATTCGGATGCGGCGGGAAGTGCGGAAATCTTGTGTCGCATTTTAAGGGAACACGATATAGAAACGATGGTGGAATTAAAGCAAAAACTTTTGCTATTGCCCGGTTTTTTGCGAAATGGCAGGTACAAACCTTGCCGTGCCATTGCCCACAGTGTAGATGTGGCAGATGTACCGCAAGGCAAGGAAGGTTTCTTTTATGGCAAAGACGTTGTATTCTCGGGAAAATTGGGAAATTTGTCGCGCAAGATGGCGTTTGATGCTGTGGCAAAAAATGGCGGATATCCCCAAAACAGTGTGACGCAAAGCACAGATGTGCTGGTGTTGGGCAATGCAGAGTATCAAAAGCAACAGCAGGGGCAGCAAAGTACGAAATTTCAAAAGGCATTGCAACTACAACAACAGGGCATAGAGATACTAATTCTTTCGGAAGATGAATTTTTGAGCCGCATAGAGTATTAGTCACAAACGTAAGCGCCAAATGCGGCATTGCCTTAAAATATAGGTTCCAAACCTATCTTGTGGGGATATATATAAATAACACATACAGACCGACTCATATTGGATTGAACGTACAGAATAAACCCCGCTGAAAAGAGGGGCTTGTTCTGTTTACAGAAAGTTCATATTTGCTTTATGCAATGATGTTTAAAGATCTGTCTTGTAGTTTATCTATACAATAAGAAAATAATATAACATAAATCGCTTCGGCGTTTATATATATTATATCCAAATAAGGAGGCTATAAGCCAATGGGTATTCTCTAGTACCTCCGGTGTTGTGTGAAAAGCATGGTGCCGGGGGTTTTCCAGTTTTTTAGGGTAGACTGGCTTTCCTTTCAAATTCCAACAACTTCAACACCAAAGAAATAGCATGTTTTTCTATAAAAACAATTCCAAATGAAACCTTTTAATAAAAATAAGTTGACAGCATTGCAGCGTGCTGTTAATATGCAATTGATAGCTTTCAAAGTAAAAAACCAATGTTTTGAACAACACAATACTGTTAATTCCACATACAAAATATCACTTGCATAGCACGCAAGCAAAAAAAACAATGCTACACAAGGGCGATGTTTTGCCAATAAAAAAGCAATGCTAAAAGTGAAACGATTCATCTGGCGTGGCACAAAACTGAAAACGTAATAGAGTATTTGAAATACATATTAGTATAAAAGGAGCTATGGCTATGTTTGAAATCCCCATTGTAGACACCCACTTGCACGTATGGGATGTGTCGAAATTTCGCTATCCTTGGCTGGATACGCAGCCGCTGCTAAACAGGACAATTTTAATTGACGAATACCAAACTGCCACCCAAAATTGCAAGGTGGAAAAAATGGTGTTTGTGCAGTGCGAGTGTATACCCGAACAACACATGCAGGAACTGGACTGGGTGACGAAAATTGCCAACACGGAGGAACCGCGCATAGAAGGCATTGTGCCTTGGGCACCACTGGAACTGGGCGAGGCTGTGCGAAAAAACCTGGACAAAATGAAGGAAAACAAGCTGGTGAAGGGCATACGCCGCATGATAGAAACCGAGGCAATGGATTTTTGTCTTCAACCGGATTTTATAAAGGGCGTGCAAATTCTGGAGGAATATGGTTACATCTTCGACCTTGGAACCAAGTATACCCAAATGGATGCCATTTTGAAGTTTGTGGATAGGGTGGGGCCTGGCGTGAAGTTTGCGCTGAATCACTTGGGCAAGCCCGGTGTGAAGGAAGTGGCGCTAGACCCTTGGCGTGAGCAAATAAAAGAGCTGGCATGCCATGAAAATGTGTACTGCAAATTTTCCAGTTTGCCATCCGAAGCGGATCATAAAAACTGGAATAAAGAGCAAATTCGGCCATTTGCAGAGCATATTATAGAGTGCTTTGGCTACGATCGCCTAATGTTTGGTACGGATTGGCCGCCTATAGAGCGAGCCGCATCTATAGATACCTGTATACAACTTACACAAGAATTCACACAGGGCTGCACTGCGGAAGACTCAAGAAAGCTTTACTACGACAATGCAATCCGTTTCTACAATTTATAATATAAAACACTATGTTTTTGCTGGAAATGAATATAGCCAAGAAGGGGGAAGGATGCGCTTGGGCGCATTCCAAAAATGAGTATGCAGACGATAGAATTTAACATTGATTACAAGGAATTGGAAGAAAGAAAACAACGTTGCGATATGCAACGCTCCTTTCAAAAACCGGATCGTGTGCCGGTGGTGCCGCTGGTGGACACCTGGTATTGGCTAAGGCATACAGGCGTAACGTATGAAGAGTACTTTTCCTCGCCACAGGCAATGCTGGAAACACAATTGAAAGGGATGAAGTGGTTTTACGAAAATGTGAAGTCGGATCACCACCAAATTGCCATTACCCCTGCGTTTTGCTATGTTGCGGAAGCGGAAACGTTTGGTTGCGAAGTGGAATACAGAAAAAATGACATACCTTGGGTGAAAAAGCACTGTATCAACAACGAAGAGGATTTGGACAGGCTGGAAAAGGTGGATGTAGTGCATGCCGGCGCGCATGGCAGGGAAGTACAGTTTCGCGAAGGCATGATGAAAATTGCGGGCAACTACAAAATTCGATTTGCAGATGGAAAGGAAATGGGCATAGAAGACAAAATAAAGCTGGGGCTTTACAACTATTCCTATTCCTATGGAAATCCGGGCATTGGCGTAGCGGGCGGAACCATTGGCGTAATGCTGAATGCCAATGACATTCGCGGTATGGAAAACATTATGATGGATATGTTGACACAGCCCGAATTTGCCCATCGTCTGCTTTCCATACTTACGGATAAGATAATTGAATGGGTGGCATATACCAAACAAGTGTGTGGCGACAATGGGGAAGGCGTGTTTATTGGCGATGATGGCGCGGCAAACCTTTCTCCCGAATTGTACGAAACCTTTTTGCTGCCTTATCAGAAAAAGATACAGGCGCATTTTGGCGGGTATACCACTTTTCATGGGGATGCATTGGCGCACCATGTGTTTCCGTATTTGGCAAACGAACTGAAAATAAACGATTTTTCCGGGTTCAGTTATTTGGACGATCCGGAACTGGTAGGCAAGTATTTCGGTGGAAAAACAGTGCTGTGTGGCAATGTGGATCCCATGTCTATGGAAAGCGGCACCCCTGAAAGCGTGATGGCGCTTGCGAAAAAAGCCATAGAAAACTACGCTGGGTATGGCGGCTTTTTCCTAAAGGATGGGGACAACATTACCCCCAACACGCCACTGGAAAATGTAAACGCACTATATGAAGCGGCCGTAAAGTACGGGCGGTATTAGCACCGAAAAAACAATGAGCTAGATGTGCTATAACAGGCGGTTTACCCGTGTATTCCGCCTGTTTTCAGCAATCTTTTGGAATGCTGAGAACAAAGGTGGCAGTATATAAAATAGAAAAAGTACTGCTTGACAAACGTAATATCGATACGTATAATACACATATGTAAATGAAACCTTTCATATTGTAACTTGATCAAAACTGTGTTCCGCAAAAAATAGCAATCAATTATTCTGTAAAAGGCGATATGTCTTTGAAAAAGCCTTGAAGTGTGGCGTGCCTACTCTCTCTTATACAATCCATAATAGGGAAGAAAATTATGAAAAACGTCACCGAAACAGAAAAAAATCACGCTGAATATTGAAACGATTTAATTTAGAATTCCAATAAAAATAGAATCTGTTGTTGTTAAAAAACAAATAAATTTTTGAAATGCAAACCGAATATGGTGACATAGCAAGATGGTGCTTCTGCACGTTTGTACGTTGTTTTGGGGGTTAACTGTACAACCCTAATAGTTGGCGTGCAAACTACCATGGCATAAACCTAAGATTTCATGGTGAAAATGAAAGTTGTTTTTTGCTTGTTTGGCAAAAATTGATCCCAAACAAAATAGAGGAGGAATAAAACATGAAAAAGATTGTAGTGTTGATGGTAGTGGCTGTGCTTTTGGTTACACTGGTGGCATGCGGCGGCAATGCGGCACCTGCCACGGCAGAAAAAGCAGAAACTCCGGCAACGGAAGCTGCGGCGGGTGAAGCGCCTGAAAGTGCAGAAGTATCGGCTGATTCTGGAGACGCTGTGGAAATTCGATTTTTAGACCCAATGCCCGGCCCAGCCAGAACAGCAGCGTGGGAACAGGTGATAGCAAAATTTGAGGAAGCCAACCCCGGCATAAAGGTGAAGTACGAATCGGTAGCTTGGGACGACAGAGCATCCAAACTGGCTACATTGGCTACAACCAACGATTTGCCAGATGTATTGCAGCTGCATGAGATGGATTACGGTCAGTTTATTACCTCGGGATGGATTACAGATTTAACTTCCTACTACGAGAGTTCCACCCTGCCCGAGAATTTTAATGCCATAACGCAGGACTTCCTGATTCAAAACAACCAGGTAGTGCCTTTTGGAGGCATTTATGCAATTCCCGAAGGTGCCACGGCAATGGGTATGTTTGTACGCCTAGACTGGATGAAGGAAGTGGGTCTGGACTATAAGCCGGAATGGACTTGGGAAGAATTTTACGATTATGTAGAAAAAGTAACAGATGCGGAAAAGGGCAGATATGGAAATGCGTTCCGCGGTGGAAATTATGGCCTTATTTCCTCTGGAATTTATGATGTGTATTACGAAACAGTGGGCAAGTTCTACAATGAAGACGGTAGCAGTGTGCTGACAAACCCCGAAGCGCAGCCACAGTTCGAGCGCTTCTACAATATGTACACACAGGGCTGGGCACCGCAGGATTCCATAAACTGGGGATACCCGGAAATGGTGCAGGGCTTTTCGTCGGGGCTTTGCGGCACGCTAATGCAAACCACGGAAGTGATTCAGGTATGCGAAGAAACGCTGGAAGATGGCACATGGGGCGTATACTCCATACCTGCCAGCAAGGATGGCAATGTATACAATGAATATGCATCCTCTACAAACTATGCAATTGCAGAAAGCAGCGAAAACAAAGATGCTGCATGGAAATTTATTGAGTTCTGCAGCAGCCCGGAAATTAATATAGAGCTGGGCAAAGCGAACTACCTGATTCCTGTGGTAAAACAAGCAGCGGATGACCCCTACTTTGGCGAGGGCGCATGGGCTGGCTATACCAACATGATAAACAACGACAACTATTGCGTAAAATCCGGCTTGGGCTATTACCCGGATGCGGCACAACTGCATGGTGAATTCTCTGCCGCTGAAATTCAAAAATATTTGCTGGGGCAGCAGGATGCAGCCACAACGCTGAAGACAATAGGCGATGCCTATACCGAGGCGCAGCAGGCATACATGACAGAGAACCCGGATACCCCTGTACCAATGCCGTTTATTCCAAATAAGTAGCGGATATTAAATTGCGCGCAGTATGCGCGGCTCGAAAAATGTTTTTTCATTTTGCGAGCGGGAATGTCGTTCAATAGTGATTTCGCCCAAAATGCTCTGCATTTTGGAACTGCCGTAGGGCAGTGATAGAAATATCGCTTTTGCGTTATTTCTATCTGGAATCACTATAATATAGCGGTTTGCGGACTTGCTTGGGAAACTACAGCAACTTTGTGGAAGTGAAG